>VGZH01000007.1 GCA_016872645.1 Planctomycetota bacterium
CCCTCTCTCAAGCATCTGTCGCGTAGCCGCAGTGTTGGAGGTAGTGGAGGCGTTCGTCGGGAGAGAAGTGGTCGAGAGCTTGGACGAAGAAGGACCAGAGGCGCTCGATGTTGCGTGAGGATGCGCCGCGGACCAGCCACTTGAGTTTATAGAAGACCATTTCGATTGGGTTCAGGTCAGGGCTGTCGGGAGGCAGGTAGACCAATGTTGCGCCGGCGGACTCGATGGTTTCACGCACACCGCCGACCGTAATGCGCAGCGAGGTTGGCTGTCACCACAATGTCGCCTTGCTGCAGCGTGGGGACGAGTTCTTGCCGAAGGTAGGCGAGGAACAGTTCACCGTTTGTGGCTCCGTCGATGACCACCGGCGCGGTCAAGCCATCGTGACACAACGCCGCGACGAACGTGGTCGTCTTCCTATGGCCGTAAGGCCTTTTAGCGATGAGTCGCTCACGAAGTTCCGGCAACGTCGCGTCAGCTTACTCACGCACCAGTTGCTCCAAGGGTTCGCGATGCGCCAGCCCCTGCGGCGCGGCCGCGTGCCCCGATTTCCGCGGAGACACCTCGCCACTCTCGCGACGCCGCTGCTTGAGCCGCCGAATCCGCGACTCGCTCCCGCGATACTTCACCGCCGCCTGCCGCACTTCCATTCCCGCGTCACAGTCCGTGAGCACTCGTTCTCGCAAATCCATCGAGCAAGTCTCGATGGCAATTCCTCCGTGTGATTTCCTGTCTTACTCAATTTGCCTGCCTGACGATAGAGTTCCGTGGGAGGCGCACTAACTGCCGGGATCTGTCCGGACGTGGGTTTTAAGCCGCGAAACGCTGGGTTGATGCGTTGAAGGCCGCAAGAGACTTCGCTGCGACACACGTCCGACAAGGTATTGGAACCGCCGGATATTAAACGGAATTCTGAAGTCGGAGCCAAGTCGTCATGCTGATTGACGACTCCTTGAAAGTTCTTGGGCACTCGGATCGTGAAACTCTCTCCGACCTTTTTCCCGATCGAACGCAATCCGTATCAAGCCAGCGGCTCCAACTGCCGAAATTTTGAAAAACTTGCCAACTCGATGTTGGACATCGAAAAAGAGACTCATAGAATCCCGCCCGTTCGGGATTCGGGATTCCTACCTCTAGAACTCTTCACGAGGCACCACACAACACAATGGTTGAGACCGCTGAGCAGCCCCCATCGTGTTACCGCCGTCGTCCCCCAGGGCCTTTGCAGCGTCTGCATGCTGCGTCGTCCCGCCTGCGTGATGGATTTTCCCGTCTGCTCCGGCCTGCGTCGAATTGCGACCGCCGTTTTGAGCCTCTCCCCAATGCTTTTCTTGCTCTGAGCCTTGCTGGCTCAATCTCGCTCAGCCCCGCCCGCGCGTATCGCGTTTGGTTGGCGGCCACCGTTCGAGCGGGGCAGCTACTGCCACTGCAATTTGTGCGGCGGTTCCCCCGCCGGTGAGTTCATTCGCCTGACGGGCGAAGTGTTTTGGTCTCTTGTTTTGGCGTGCTTTCGTTCCTCTGTCTCCCACTTGCTGCGATCGAACAGATCTTTTTTTCGATCTACGATCCAGTCGGCCGAATGAGTTGGCTTCTGGGAGACGCTCGTTCTGGAGAACCTGCTCATGTCCACGTTGCTCGATTGTGGAGTGCAATCCGCCACGCGTGTCGCTCAACCGGTCATTTCGTTCGATCAAGCCAAGGCCATTGCCGAAGTGCATGGCACTCCGGCGCTCGTGCTCAGCCGCTCGGCGTTGCAACGCAACTACGAAGCGATGCGAGCCGAGATGCCGGGCGTGGAACTGTTCTACGCCGCCAAGGCCAACCCGGAATATCTCGTGCTGAAGAACCTCCGTGAATTCGGTTCTTCGGTCGATGTCTGCTCGTACCGCGAGATGCAGGCCGCGCTCAACGCCGGGTTCACTCCGGACCAGATGATCCACACGCACCCGTGCAAGACGATCGCCAACCTCGTCGATTGCTATACGGAGGGACTGCGGTGGTTCACGTTCGACGCGCCGTCCGAGATCGCCAAATTCGTGAAGCACACGCCCGACGTAAATTTGATTCTGCGACTCGCCGCCAGTTCGCAGTCGAGCCTCATCAATCTGTCGGCCAAGTTCGGCTGTGCTCCGAAGGACGCCGGCGACTTGATGCGACAGGCACATCAAGCGGGCGTGAACGTCAAAGCGTTGTCGTTCCACGTCGGCTCGCAGTGCCTCAACCCCGCCGACTTCCGGGCCATGCTGCTGCAAGCTCGCCAAGTTTGGGACGAGGGAATCAAGATCGGCTGCCCGCTGGAAGTGCTCGACATCGGCGGCGGCTTCCCGGCTCCGTACAAGAGCGAAGTGATTTCGCTGGAGCTCTTCTGCCGCAGCCTGCAAGGGGCGTTGGACGAGACGTTCGGGGACCTGGGCAACAGCGTCCGCTTCATCGCTGAGCCGGGCCGCGGACTGGTCGCCGAATGCGCGACACTGATCGTGCGAGTCCTCGGTAAGTCGAACCGCAGCGGCACGACACAGTACGTCATCGACGACGGCCTGTATGGAGCCTTCTCCGGCATCGTCTATGACCACGCCGAGTTCCCGTTGCTCGTCGAGAACGCCGAGAACCGCCCGCATCGCCCGTGCATCATCGCCGGTCCGACCTGCGACTCCGGCGACATCGTCTGCCGCGACCAATCGCTGCCCGACTTGGAAGTCGGCGAACTGGTCCTGGTTCCCACGATGGGAGCCTACTCCTCCGCCAGCGCCTGCGGCTTCAACGGCCTCGACATACCGAGGTACGTCGAGGTGGAGTAAGCCGACTGTCCGGTTGACAGGTCGCCTAAGGCACGCGAGACGTGTCCATGAAACGCATGATCCGAAACGTCGCTGATTGCGTAATCCTTGGACTCTTTGCGGTTGGATGTGCGTTGCCTGTTGTGATCCTTGCGATCCCGCATTCAGGATTCTTACCGAACTTCGATTTGACGATCGAGGCAGCCGCTTTGTTCGTCGCATTCGCATCAGGAGTATGCCTCGGAATCTGGCGAATCAGAAACGCGAGTCAACCGTAGAGCCGCCATTGCGGAGTTTGGGAGCTCTTGTCTGCTCCAGTTCGCACTCGTCTCGTCAACAAATTTAGATCTTCGGGCTTTGAGCTAGGAGGTGTTTCATTACAATTCCCTGCTACTGCGGTCGGACTAGGATGCTGGCTGGTCTTTTTTAAACGGTGGCCTTTGGCGAGGTCTTCTTCGGTGACGAAGCAGCGACGCCTCAGTTTTCTCAGGTGCGATCATGCCTCACGGCAAGGACACGACAACTCGTTGGAATCTGAGCGCGCCCATGTCGGACGGCATGTTGGGTCGATGGGGTTTGCTCGGACTGGCTTAGCTTTTCTTACCCTTTTGCGCTGGAAGCGTATCGAAACAAAATGCAGCACCAGATTCGATTTGACGGAAAGTTGCTGATTCTGGGTTGTGGAAGCGTGGCTCAATGCACGATCCCGCTCTTGCTCAGGCACATTCAGATGCCGGCGGGTCGAGTCACGGTGATGGACGTGCGGGACAACCGCGACGGCATCGCGCAACCGCTTGGCAGCGGCGTGAAGTACGTCCAAGAGCGGCTGACCAAAGGCAAGTACCGTGAGCAGCTTGGCCGCTACTTGGGGCCGGGCGACATCCTGATTGATCTCGCGTGGAATTTGCAGACGACCGATCTGCTCGATTGGTGCCGCCAGAATGGAGTGCGGTACATCAACACGTCGGTCGAGGTTTGGGATCCCTACGAAGGGATGAAGCGGCGGCCGATCACCGAGTTGACGTTGTATCACCGGCACATGCAGCTTCGGAAAATGATTGACCGCTGGGGGGACAATCACGGCCCGACGGCGGTGCTCGATCACGGTGCGAACCCCGGCCTCGTATCGCACTTCACCAAGCAGGCTTTGCTGCAAATCTCCCGGCGGATCATCGAGGACCGGCCGCGCAATCGTCGCATTCCCGCACTGTGGCGAGCCATCGAACGTTTGTCGTTCAATGAATTAGCCATGCTCAGCGGTGTGAAGGTCATTCATATTTCCGAACGGGACACGCAGAAATCCAGTCAGAAGAAAACCGCTGACGAATTCGTCAACACGTGGAGTGTCGAAGGGCTCTACGAAGAGGGGATCGCTCCTGCCGAACTCGGCTGGGGGACGCACGAAAAGCGACTGCCCCACGACGCTCGCGAGCACACACACGGGCCGCGCAACCAGATCTGTTTGGAGCGGCGCGGGATCAATACCTGGGTTCGCTCGTGGTGCCCGTCGGGCGAGATGCGCGGCATGGTGATCCGCCACGGCGAAGCCTTCAGCATCTCCGAACGACTGACCTGCGTGGACGAAGAAGGTGGCGTGATCTATCGACCGACGGTTCATTACGCCTACTGCCCGTGCGACGATGCGATCGGATCGCTCGATGAACTTCGCAGCAACGAGTACCAGCGGCATCGCCACGAACGCATTCTCCGCAATGAGATTGTCTCCGGCCGCGATGAGTTGGGCTGCCTGTTGATGGGGCACGATTACAAGTCGTGGTGGATTGGCAGCATGCTCGACATCGATGAATCGCGACGGCTGGTTCCCGGACAGAATCCGACCACGGTTCAAGTTGCCTCGTCCGTGCTGGGCGCGTTGTTCTGGATGATTCGCAATCCCGAAAAGGGAGTGAAGCTGCCGGACGATTTGCCGCACGAAGAGGTGCTCGATATTGCGATGCCGTATCTCGGCCCGTTCATTTCCCAGCCGGTCGACTGGTCGCCGCGGTTGAACGGACTGCACGACTCGGCCAAGAAGAATGGCAAAACCAACAAGTTTCGCGACAACAACGACGAGCATGAAGACTGGCAGTTCGAGCAATTCTTGATAGCGACGTGAACGTTATCGTCTTGCTCCCGCGAGGCGGAGCTTGTGCCGGTGACTCACCAGTTCACTGTTCAGCCTAACTCTCGACGGTGTCAACTTGATGTCGTCTGCCTCGCGGCGGTGAGTTGGCTAGGTGCGCTGGGGCGAATTCAACGTCACGCCGGGGCCGACGTAGTTCTGGCCGAAGCGATTGGCAAGGAACGCCTCCAGGTCGACTTGTTCCTGTTTCACGAATCCAGTGGTTGGTAACTGACCATGGATGTGTAGGTCGAGCACCGCACAAATCGCGGCGGCTGTCGTGATCTGGATCGCGGACCAGACTTCGTCGCCGTGTTGCTTGTGGTAAATCTTGCGGGCGTCCCAAAGCTGCACCATCTGCCCGTCGCGCTGGCCCGTCGCCGTGCAAAAGACGACGACGACATCCTGCAACGTGCGCGGAACGGCGTTTTCCAGGATTTCTTTGAGCAGTTGCCGCCGATCGCGCAGCCGCAGTTCGTCCAGCAGAAACAGCATGCGGTCTCGGTGGCCGAGATAGCGGATCGTTTTGTAGTTCAGTTCGCGGACTTGATCTTGAAACGACTCGCACAGCGTGCCGAGTCCGCCGGAAGTCGAGAACGCTTCATACTCGACGCCGTCGATTGAAAGGTGTTCCAGTCCTTCGAGGGGCCAGAACTCTTGTCGCTTTCCCTGATGGATGACGTCGCAAGGATTGCAGTACTCGTTGATGAGTCCGTCAGTGGACCACGTCAGGTTGTATTTCAGCGAATTGGTCGGGAACTCCGGCAGCGCTCCGACGCGCAGGAACAGCGAATCAAGTCGCTCGAACTTGTGGGCCAGGTGATTCGCAACGATACCGACGAAGCCGGGGGCCAACCCACACTGCGGCACGAAGATTTGGCCGGGCCGAGCCGCTCCCGACAACGTGCGAACCACGCGGGTCGTTTCGACGTCTTCGGTCAAATCAAAATAGCTGGTGCCAGCCGCCAGCGCGACGCGAGCCACTCGCGGGTTCAGAGAGAACGTCAACGCCGAGATCACTGCCGCTTGACCCTTCATTGCCGCCGCGAGATCTGCTTCGTTGGCCGCATCGACGATCATCGTTTCGACGCCGAGCTTGACCTTCAGTCGGTCGAGTGCCGCAGCGTCGGTATCGCCGACACGCACTTGGTAGTCGCCGGACTGAACCAAAAACGTGGCGATCATCCGCCCAATTGTGCCCGCTCCCAGCAGCAAGACGTTGGTCATATCGGATCCTTCCGCATTCGTAGGTCAGCCTTTTCAGGTTGACTCCTTCGAGGGATTACACAGTTTGCCTGTTCGAGTCAGACTGGAATCCTGACCTACGAGACATTCCGCAGAAATGACACACGGCCGTTCAGCACCCATTCGACAACGAAGATGTTGCCGGCTTTGTCGAAGCAAGCGTCGTGTGGGTGGATGAACTTGCCGTTTGGCCACAAGGCCCGATCAACACGGATCGGAAACTTGCCGTCTCCGAGCACAGTCTTTGTCCATTCGGGATCGTAGCCGAGGTGCGTGATAACCTTATTGTTCTTGTCAAACAGCGACACTCGTGCATGCAGATCGGGAACCAGCAGCACGTCACCGCGAATGTCGAAGTGGGCCGGGAAGCTCACCGGCGAGTTCAACTTCGACATGTCCGAGGTCAGGCCGGGGTTGCCCTCCTTGTCTTGTGTCAGAAAGCCGATGTGTTTGCCGTCGAGCGTCAGGTACTGCAAGCGAGCGTTGGCTCGATCAGCCACGACCAGTGAAGGTTGGCGACCGGGTCGGTTATCGAGCCACTGGCCGTGTGGAGTCTTGAACTGACCTGGCTCCGTTCCGACGCCGCCAAAGGTCCGGATCCACTTGGCATCCTTGTCGTACTGATGGATGAAGTGCGAGCCGTAGCCGTCGCCGATATAGAAGCCGCCGTCCGGTGAAAAGGCGATGTTCGTCGGGCTGTACGGCGTCTTCGGGTCATCGTACTTGCCGGTTTCCAGCAACCGTTCTTTCTTCCAGACGATCTCCCCCTTTAACGTCGTCTTGGTGACGAGCCCCGTTCTCGTTGAGCAAAGGTAGAGGAACTCCTCCCGACCTTCTTTGCGAATGTCGACGCCGTGTCCGCCTGTGTGATACTCCTTGCCGAACGAGCGAACAAATTTACCGCTGGGATCGAAGACGACGATCGCGTCGACCGACTGAGGCGCGTTGGATCGGTGCGCGATGTAGACCAGACCCTCTTCGTCGACAGCAACACCGTGCGTTTCACCCCATTGGATGTGTTCAGGGACTTCGCCCCAATTGTGCGAGACGACTTCGTATTGAAACTCTCCCGTCCCCAGCAACGGTGACTTCGTACCGGCCTTGTCGGAGGCGTTCAGAATCATCGGACTGACGCTGGCCGCGGCAGCGACCGCTCCGGCCGCGTGCAGGAAATTGCGACGAGAGGTTGCGGAATCGTCTGAAGGACATTGATGCGCAGCAGCCATGACGAGCCTTTCACAAAAGATCGACGTGTGGTGCGGGCAGCTCGCCAACACCCGTCGCACGATATCCGGGCTCGAAAGGGGCAGCAATCGTCGCTGGTCGAGGCCCTCTGTCACGAACTCGGCGGCTCATAGCCTTGAATGTCGTATTCCGAGTCGATCGTCGCTGTGGCCCACAGTTCATCGATCAGTTTCGTGATTTCGTCTTGCTGATCCGTGTCCTGCAGCTTGTTGCGAATTTGGTCTTGAACCTCATCAAACGGGGTGTGGCCCGCTTCTTGCCGTTCGAGCACACGAACCATCTGGAAGTTGCGGGACGACTCGATCAAGTCGCTCGGCTCACCAATGGGCAACTTGAACAGCAGCGCTTCGAGCTTTTCGTCGGCAAGGCTGCCAGCATTCGTCCAATCATAAATGCCTTTGTTTTCGGCCGTCGGGCCATCCGAGAGGTTCACCGCCAGTTCACCGAAATCGCGTGGCGGCTTCTGTTGGAGTCCGTCCGACAGGATCCGCAGCTTCGCGCGAGCCTGCACTTCGTCAGAACGTGAGATCAAAATCTGCTGCCACTTCACGCGACGTTTGACTTCGAAGTCCTTCAAATGTTTTTGGTAGTACGCGAACAAATCTTGCCGGCTGAGCTTTTGGTTGTTCTTGACTTTTCCGGCAATGAATTGCTGAGCCAGTGTCCGGTTTCGGAACTGGTACTCGATCATGGCGAGCGAGGTGCCCTTCTTTTGTAATTCGCGATCCAGTTCTGCAGTGCTGGTCACGCCCATGGCCTTTTTCATTTCTTCGAGCTGTTCTTGCAACTGCTTCTTCACGAAGTTGTCGAGTTGTGTTTGCTGATCCTTCTTGAGCGATTTTCGAGTGGCTTCAGAAAGCAGCTTGCGCTCGACATGCGCTCGAAGGTCGCGTTCGATGAGCTGGTCGATCTGTTTGCGGTATTGATCGGGCGGGGCTTGTTCTCGCATTTTCGCCAAGCCCTCGGCATAACGCTCGAGGATCTCTGCCTCGAAAATCGGTGCTCCATTCACGGTCGCGACGACACGATTTCCTTCGAGCTCTTTGGGTAGATCTGCATCAGATTCCGCCAGTCCAACGAATTCGATGCCATTGCTTTTAGAGCGTTTTGTGGCATCACGTTCTTCATTGGCAAGCTGCGATGTCTGCTGGGAGCTCTGCGTTCCGATTCGTCGAGGAGGTGGCGGGCCAGCGACGGGATTATCGACCTTCGGTCCGAGGCCGCTGTCTCCTTTGCAGCCAGCAATGGCCAGCAAGACTGTCAGTAAGATTTGAGTCAGTCGCATGAACCGCATCCTTGCGGAAGTTCGTAGCCCCGCCTTCGGGCGGAAGTTGTGACCGCCTGAAGGCGGAACGACGAACGGAGGGGGCGGGACTATCCGCCAATTTCAAATTGGCTGCAACACCGTTTTTAGCAGCGGCAACAGAGCCTCAAACGAGGTCTCTGCTTCCTCGCCCATCGGCCAGTAAGCCGATTTTGTATCGACGATTCGAAATCGTCCCTTGTGCAGTCCGACCAGCGGTCGTAACCGCGAAGCATCACGGTAGCCGAAGACCAGCCAGTCATTTTCGCGGGTGATCCGATCGATGCTCCAGCGAGCGGCGTTCAACTGCACTTCGCGCAGCTTCACCAGTTTCTCAGCCAGCTCCGGCAGCGGGCCGAAGCGGTCGCGGAGTTCGTTCTGCCAGTCGGCCAGCTCCTCGAAGGAACCGACTGCCGACAGTTTGCGATACGCCTCGATCTTCGGACGACCCGGCGGGACGTAATCGTGGGGCAAGTACGCCGTCACCGGCAGGTCGATCTGGACGTGAATGTGCTCTTTGACCGGCTGCTTCTTGGCCGAGCGAACCGCGTTCTCCAAGAGCTGGCAATACAACTCATACCCGACCGCTTCCATGTGCCCGCTTTGCTCGGCGCCCAGGATGTTGCCCGCTCCGCGAATTTCAAGATCGCGCATTGCGATCTTGAAACCGGCTCCCAGTTCACTGAACTCCTCGATCGCCTTCAACCGCTTCGTCGCCAGCGGAGTCAGCGACTTACCCTCTTCGAGCAGCAGATAGCAGTACGCCTTGTGCTTGTACCGGCCGACGCGCCCTCGAAGCTGATGCAGGTCGGCGAGGCCGTAGTGTTGAGCGTCGTTGATGAAGATCGTGTTCGCGTTCGGGATGTCGATGCCGCTCTCGATGATCGTTGTGCTCACGAAGATGTCGAGTTCGTGATTCACGAACTTGACCATGACTTCTTCCAGTTCGTACCCCGCCATCTGCCCGTGCCCGATGCCGATCCGAGCCTCCGGCACGATCCGCTGAATCCGGTCGGCTATCGACCGGATGTTGTAGACGCGATTGTGGACAAAGAAGACCTGCCCATTGCGATTGAGTTCTCGCACGATCGCCTGCCGGATCAGATCGCCGTCGAACCGACAGACGCGCGTCGTCACCGCCATGCGATCGACCGGCGCGGTCGTCAGGTTGCTGATGTCGCGAATTCCCAGCAGCGACATGTGCAACGTGCGCGGGATCGGCGTCGCGGAGAGAGTCAGCACATCGACTTCCAGTCGCAGGTGCTTGAGCATTTCCTTGTGTTCCACACCGAAGCGTTGTTCTTCGTCGATCACCAGCAAACCGAGATCTTTGAACCGCACGTCCGGCGACACGAGTCGATGCGTGCCAATCAGCAAGTCGATCGCGCCATTCGCCGCGCCGTCGATGATCTTCTTCTGCTCCCCTTTCGTCTTGAACCGCGAGATTCCTGCGACCGTAATCGGGAACTCGGCCATCCGTTCGGAGAAGGTGCGGTAATGCTGCTCGGCGAGCACCGTCGTCGGGACCAGCACCGCGACCTGTTTCCCCGCGTCGATGACCTTGAACGCCGCTCGCAACGCGACCTCGGTCTTGCCGTAACCGACGTCGCCGCAGATCAGCCGATCCATCGGCCGCGCTCGTTCGAGATCCCCCTTGCAGTCTTCAATCGCACTGAGCTGATCCGGCGTCTCTTCGTAGGGAAACGCCGCGTCGAACTCCTTCACCATGTGCGAGTCCTGCGGATACGCGAACCCCGGCTTCGTCTCGCGAGCCGCTTGCAGCAGGATCATGTCCGTCGCGAGATCAGCGACCGCATCTGCCACCTTCTGCTTCCGTTTTGCCCATGAGGCGCCGCCGATCGTGCTCAATTCCGGCGAAGAACGTTGCCCGCCGACATACTTCTGCACGAGATGAATCAACGACACCGGCACATAGATCAGCACACGATTCGCGAACTCTAAAGTGAGATGCTCCTCGGTCGCGTCCCCCTTCTCCATCAGCGTCATACCACGATACCGGGCGATCCCGTGCGACAGATGGACAACGAAATCCCCCTCGCTCAGTTCGATGAAGCTGTCGATTGCCCGCGACTCCACCTTCCGTCGCCGCTTCGTCTCGCGAGCGATCGCCGTCCGCCCAAATAACTCGTGATCGCCGATGACCACGATCTTCTCCGCCACAAGTCGGAAGCCACGATTCACACGCCCGACACACAGATCAACTCGTTGCGACAAAACTGTTTGCCCGGCCGTCAGCTGTGAGCCGTGAGCCGGTCGCCGAAGTCCTTTTTCTTCCTGCCCCTCAGGAAAAGGATCACGGCCATCGGTGATCGGCTCATGGCTTTCAGCCGAACTAAAATCTCGCAACAACTCGCTCAGTCGTTCCAGTTCCCCGTCGTTGTGACACGCGATGACGACTCGCTCGTCGCGGCCAACCACCGTCGCCAGTTCGTTGAGCACCTCATGCTTCGGTCCGGTGAATCGCTCGACCGATTCGACCTGTAAGTGACACGAGGTCTCGAAGCTGTCGGCCGCCAGCGGAGCAATCGTCACGTTCGCGAAATCGGTCAGTGAGGCGATCACATCGTGTATCCCTGCCAACCCCTCCGCCTCACTCAGTCGCCCAAGATACTGCCGAGCTTCATCGATTAACTCCGGCAACTCGACGAACGCGATCCAACTCCCAACAGGGAGGTGAGCGGGGATTGTCGATCCGACAGCATCTTTCTCGGACTCCTGGCCTCTGACCTCTGACTTCTGCCCCAGCGCCGTCACGTTCACTTCGCTCAGCGTCTCGATCGTGCGCTGCGATTCGACGTCGAACCTCCGCAGCGATTCGAGTTCATCGCCGAAGAACTCCAACCGCAGCGGTTCTTCGGAATCGGTTGGGAAGATATCGACGATCCCGCCGTGGACGCTGACCTCACCGGGAAGCTCAACGGCAGGTACTCGCTCAAACCCGCGCTCGATCAGCCACCGCAGCAGCTCTTCGACATCGATATCGCTTCCGATTCGCAGTGAGCGCGACGAAGCCGCAATCTCGTCACGGCTCGGCACGGGCTGCATCAGCGCCGGCCCGCTGGTCACGATCACGCGCGGCGGCTTGTCCGAGTTCAACGCCCGCAGCACTCGCAACCGAGCACCACCCACCGCATCCGCCGCCGAGCCATCCGGCGGCCAACTCTCCCACGCCGGAAAGATCGCCGGCACCTCGCCCAGAAAGTTGAAAACGTCATCCGCGAACTCATCGACATCGTGCATCCGAGGCAACACCACCAGCAACGGCTTGTCGCCACCCACCTGCTGTGTGAGCGTCGCAACCACTAACCCCGCCGAGGAACCCCATGCCCCATCAATTGCCCCCGCTTGACCCCGTTTCATCGCGGCGACAACCGCTGAAAAAGACTCCTGCTTAGGCAACAGCGCAGCCAGCTCGCGCAGGGTCATCCCCCGGCGATTCGCATTCAGCGACTCGTCTTTCTGTCGAGGCTTTGGCATGTGCTGCCTTTGTAGGATGGGCACTCCTGCCCGTCTACTTCTGCCGTCGCTGCTCGTCGACTCGCCGCTTCAACTCCGCTTCGAAACCGCGATCGACCGGCTGGTAGTAGGTGCGGTCAACGCCGAGGTAGTCTTGATCGACCCAGCCCTCCGGCGCGTCGTGCGCGTACTGATAGCCTTCGCCGTGGCCAAGACGTTTGGCTCCGGGATAGTGGCCGTCGCGCAAATGCGTGGGGACCGGAAGCACTCGTTTCGAGCGGACGTCGTCCAGCGCGGCATCGACGGCGACGTAACTGGCGTTCGACTTCGGAGCGGTTGCAAGGTACGTCACCGCCTGAGCCAGATTGATGCGACACTCCGGCAAACCGACGAACTCGGTGGCATTCGCGGCGGCCATCGCGACGACCAGCGCTTGCGGGTCCGCGTTGCCGATGTCCTCCGATGCCGCAATCACGATTCGCCGAGCAATGAACCGCGGATCTTCGCCCGCTTCGAGCATTCGCGCCAGCCAATAGATCGCCGCATCGGGATCGCTGCCGCGAATGCTCTTGATGAACGCGCTGGCCGCGTCGTAGTGCTCGTCGTCACCGTATTGAACGGCCTTCTTTTGGATGGATTCCTGAGCGACAAGCAGATCGACGGTTGCCGACGATGAACCAATCACGCTCAGCACCGCGATCTCCAGTGCGTTGAGCGCTCGGCGAGCGTCACCGTCGCAGACTTCGGCAAGGAACGACAATGCTTCATCGGTCGCAGTCACCGCGTGGTGGCCGAGTCCACGTTCGCGATCAGACAACGCTCGGTGCAGCAGGCCGAGGATGTCTTCTTGCGAGAGCGAGCGGAACTCGAAAACCTGGCTGCGGCTGACCAGCGGCGAGACCAACGCGAAGAACGGATTCGATGTTGTCGCGCCGATCAGTCGCACGACCCCCGATTCGACATCCGGCAGCAGCACGTCTTGCTGCGTCTTGTTGAAGTGATGCAGTTCATCGACGAATAGCAGCGTCCGTTGCCCGCCGGTCTTTAGCCGAGTCCGCGCGGCTTCCAAGACTTCACGTAGCTCTTTGACACCGGCCGATGCAGCATTGAGTGACGCGAAAACTGACTTGGTGTGCTTGGCGACGATCTCGGCCAGCGACGTTTTGCCGGTGCCGGGTGGGCCGTAGAAGATCACCGAGCTAACTCGGTCGGCCTGCAGCATCCGCCGCAGCAGTTTGCCTTCGCCAAGAAAGTGTTGCTGCCCGGTGAATTCATTGAGCGTTCGCGGTCGCATCCGCGCGGCCAGCGGTTTCGCGGAGTCTAGGTGTTGCTCTTCGTGTTGATCGAACAAGCCGGGCATGACAAATCCCAAGGTTCAAAACCCAATGTCCAAGGAATGTCCAAAAACCAAGTCCCAATGTCCAACGTGTCGTGATTCCGCGATGGTTGGGCTTTGGAAATTGAGTTGTGGACATTCCTTGGACATTGGGTTTGTGGCCCTTGGGATTTCCGCGTAGGCGCAAAAAAACCTCCGCCGTAATGCCGGTGGGCTGTGGTGGATTCAATGACCCAGAACCGTAAAGTGGGAGCGGCTGATCCGGTTAATGTGAGCCGATGCCGAAGCAAGCGGATTTACACGCGGCCGAAGTCAGTTTGCTCCCGGAGGTCATGCTTGTAGGGTCAACCCCAACGATAGCCCTGTCGAACATGGCAGAGGTCGTGAGCCGAAGCTCAACGCGAGCGAATCTAGCTAGCCTCGCCAAGACGATCAAGCAGCCAGTTCGACTTCGCGGAAAGTTCATCGTGGCCGAGGACCTGTCGTCCGTTCGATTGCGACCTCGCAGCTACGTTGACTCGTGGAACCTTGCCAACTACCAACCGCGACTTAAGCCGCCGGATACCAACTCGAGGGATCGACTCATGCCAGAATCATCAGACGACTTGAAACAGAATCCCCTTTTGGTCACCGATGGCCTGCCGCGATTTGATCAGATCAAGCCAGAGCACATCGTCCCGGCGGTACGGCTGGTGCTCGCGCAGGCCGAGCAGCGATTGACGGAGATGGAACAGCGTTTGAGCAGTCTCAACCGGCCAAGTTGGGACGACCTCATCGTGCCGCTCGAAGAACTCGATCGGCCGTTTGATTTCGCGTGGAAGCCGATCGGGCATTTGTTCGGCGTGCTCAATTCTCCGGAACTGCGAACAGCTTACGAGACAGTCTTACCGGAGGTCGTGCGGTTCGGGCTGCGAGCTTCGCAGAGCCGGCCGATCTATGACGCGATCGTGCGGCTCAACCAACAAGCGGGCGATTCGCTCGTTCCAGCTCGGCGGCGGATCGTCGATCAGAAACTGCTGTCAGCGAAGCTGTCGGGCATCGCGCTCGAAGGGGCGCAGCGGGAACGCTTCAACGCGATCGCGGAAGAGTTATCGCAGCTCAGCACGGACTTCTCGAATCATGTGCTCGACGCGACGAAGGCGTTCGAGTTGATCCTGACGAAGCCGGAAGAGATCGAAGGCTTGCCGCCCAGCTTGTTGCAGTTGGCCGAGCAGTCTTATCGACAGAAGAATCCCGAAGAGAAACTCCAAGGATCTGCCGGCCCGTGGCGCATCACGCTCGATGGTCCGATCGTCACGCCATTCCTGCAGCATTCACGTCGGCGCGATCTGCGCGAGACGATTTATCGAGCCTTCATCTCGCGTGCTTCCACTGGCGAATGGGACAACAGCGAGAGCATCACGAAGATTCTTAAGCTGCGGCGCGAGAAGGCGGAGTTGCTCGGCTATCGCACGTTCGCCGAATTGAGCCTCGCCGAAAAGATGGCTCCGGGAGTCGCGGCCGTTGAGGAAATGTTCGAGAAGCTGCGAGCCGCCTCACGCCCGCCGGCCGAGCAGGATCTGGCCGAACTGAAATCGCTCGCGGCGAACTGCGGACAGAGCGAAGAGTTCAAACATTGGGACGCCGCCTTCTGGGCCGAGCGATTGCGCGAGCAACGCTACGATTTCAACGACGAGCAACTCCGGCCGTACTTTCCGTTGCCGCGCGTGCTCGACGGACTATTTGCGCTGCTGAGGAAAATCTTCGGCATCGCCATTCAACCGACGGACGGTGAGGCTCCGTCATGGCATCCCGACGTGCGGTTCTTCCGCGTATTCGATGCCAACACGAATCAGCCGCTCGCGTCGTTCTATCTCGACCCGTACTCGCGACCGGAAAACAAACGCGGCGGCGCGTGGATGGATACTTGCCTGCCACGTCGTCGCTTCAAGGGTCAGATCGAATTGCCCGTTGCGCATCTCGTCTGCAACGGAACTCCTCCAGTGGGCGACACACCATCGCTGATGACGTTCCGCGAAGTCGAAACGCTGTTCCACGAGTTCGGTCACGGCTTGCAGCACATGCTCACGACCGTGGATGAAGCAGACGTCGCCGGTATCAACGGCGTCGAGTGGGACGCGGTCGAGCTGCCAAGTCAATTCATGGAGAACTGGTGCTACGACCGCCCAACGATTCGCGGCCTCTCGGCTCACTATCAAACGGGCGAGCCGTTGCCGGACGAGCTCTTCGACAAAATCACTGCCGCCCGAAACTTCCGGGCTGCCAGTCAGATGCTCCGCCAACTCCACTTCGGCATGACGGACATTTATTTGCATCACCAATTCGATCCGTCATCGAACGAGTCACCATTCGACGTGCAGCGTCGTATGGCCGAGAGAACCTCGGTGATGCCACCGCTTCCTGAAGATCGCATGCTGTGCGCGTTCTCTCACATCTTTTCCGGCGGCTATGCGGCGGGTTACTACAGCTACAAGTGGGCCGAGGTACTCAGCGCCGACGCCTTTGGAGCCTTCGAGGAGGCGGGCCTCGACAACGAAGAAGCAGTCAAAGCCACCGGCCGCCGCTTCCGCGACACGGTGCTCTCGCTCGGAGGAAGCCGTCACCCACTGGAAGTCTTCCGAGCCTTCCGAGGCCGCGATCCCGATCCGCAAGCGTTGCTCCGTCAGTGCGGTTTGACCTGAATCGTCCGGTAACCAGACGATGAAGTGAACATTCTTTGCGACCTTGTCGAGCAACTCATATCATCCCGCCGATGGCTCGCTCCGGTTCGAGCCGCAAATTTTGTTGCCGCTGTTGAAGGAGCCTCAACGATGTTGTATCGAACATGTGTGTCCGCGTTCGTGCTGGCTGGTTTGGTGGGTGCGGTTTGCTCATCTCCTGCGGCCTTCGCTCAAACCACGAAATCCAAAATTCTGTATCTGACCGAGAGCAAGGGATTCAAGCACGGTTCGGTTAATCGTGACAAAAAAGATCTTGCCCCTTCCGAGGTCGCGATGACACAGCTCGGACAGCAGACTGGACTGTTCTCGGTTCACTGCACACAGGACACAAAGGCGGACTTCACCAAAGAGAATCTAAAGAACTACGACATCGTCGCGTTCTATACGACCGGCGAACTACCCATCGCCGACGCCGACCGCGACTATTTCATGAACGAGTGGCTCAAACAAAAGGGACACGGCTGGATCGGCTTCCATTCGGCGGCCGATACGTTTCGCACCAATAATCCAGCTCACAAATGGTACTGGGATTTGTGCGGCGGTACGTTCAAAGGGCATCCGTGGAATGCCGGTGAGCTGGTCACGATGACCGTCCATGACACAACACACTCAGCGATGAAGCCGTTCGGTGGTGAGTTTCAGATCAAGGACGAAATCTACTGGTACGACCATTGGGTGCCGGAAAACGTTCATGTTCTGATGAGCCTGAACATCGAGAAGTGCAAAACCAAGGGACAGGTCAGCAAGAAAAAAGAAGGTGACAAGGAAGTCGAGTCCATCCACGCCGAGCACGTTCCCGTCGCGTGGTGCCGCTCGTGGGGTGACGGCAAGATCTTTTTCAACAGCCTTGGTCACAACGGATCGACCTGGACCGACAAGCGATTCCTCGATTCGACCGAAGCCGCGATCCGCTGGATTCGCAACGAAGTGCCCGGCGACGCAAAGCCGAACCCGGATGTGTCGAAAGGGTGGCACGAGAAGTCGGTCAAAGATGCCGCTGCCAAGTAGCGGCTGCGGCCAAATCAAAAGACCGTAGGCACACCCCGCATGGCTGCCGAGACAATTCTCGATCAGCGCAGGCGGAGTGTGCCTACGATGGAAATTTGAGTGACGTGCCTAGGATTTCTTTTCCACAGGCTCGTCTTTGGGGGCATTAGTCTTGAGAGCGTTTTCTCGTTGGATGGCCTCGTAGACTTCTTGGCGATGAACGGGGACTTCCTTGGGAGCTTCGATCCCCAAACGCACTTTATCGCCGCGAATATCCACCACCGTGATGACGATGTGGTCACCAATGATGATGCTCTCGTCGCGTTGTCTCGACAGGACAAGCATCACAGAACTCCTTCTCAGGTCGCCGAAGGTTTCCCGCCGGCCACAATCCGCTCGTGTGGTTTGCCTCGATCACGCACAAAAGCGACTCGAGTGGTCGAAGTCGCTTCTGACTGGCTCGCTCGGCAGGTTGGTTTCAGTCCGTTCGCCAGCGCGAATCGGTCCTGTCGGCGCAATCGTTGTGAGTGTCGTGCAAGGGTAATCGTCACCCAAACTCAGACGCCGAAGCCCTGATTCTCAAAAACGGCAAGCACTTCCAAACGGTCGTCGGAATGTGCCGTCTATGCCGCCGGTTTCTGATTTGCCGGCATCTGAGACGCCGCTTAAGCTCTTCCGTCCCCAACGCGAGCCAGAGATTCTACGCGGCCAACCCGATTTCGTCTCAAGTTTTTTCTTATGGGACTCAAAGGATTTGCCATGACACGTCTGATCGCGATTGCCGCCACGTTGGTCTTGGGCCTGTTTTCCGCGAGTTTGCCAGCCGCTGAGAAGCTGAAACTCCTGATCGTCGACGGCCAAAACAACCACAATTGGAAGGCGACCACCCCGATCCTTCAGGAATTCCTGAACCGTAGTGGGCGATTCGAAGTCGCCGTCTCGACCACTCCTCCCAGTAAGTCGTCAGCTGAGGATTGGCATAAATTCCGCCCGAAATTTGCGGAGTTCCAAGTCGTGCTCAGCAATTACAACGGTGAGCTCTGGCCAGAGCCGGTGCAGCGTAATCTCGAAAGTTTTGTCAGCAGTGGCGGAGGACTCGTCATCGTCCACGCCGCGAACAACGCCTTCGAGCAGTGGTCCGATTTCAACAAGATGATCGGCCTCGGCTGGCGCGGAGCGGGCTTCGGCGACCGCATCACCACCAATGACGCCGGTGAGGTCGTCCGCACTCCGAAAGGCCAAGGCCCTGGAGCGGGACATGGTTCGCAGCACGAATTCACCATCCGCCTGCGAGACACCACTCATCCGGTTGTGAAAGGGATGCCCACAGAATGGCTGCACGCCAAGGATGAGCTGTATCACGGCCAGCGCGGCCCAGCCACCGACATGCACCTGATTGCGACCGCGTTCGCCGACTCGGCCAAAGGGGGAACTGGTGCGCACGAGCCGATGATCTGGTGGATTCCCTACGGCAAAGGCAAAGTCTTCACGACCGTCATGGGGCACGCCGAGTACTCGATGAAGTGTGTCGGCTTCCAATCGATAGTCGCCCGAGGAAGCGAATGGTCTGCCACCGGCCAAGTGACTTTGCCAATTCCGGAGAATTTCCCGACAGCCGAGAAGACCAGTTCGGCGCCGTGAACTCAACCTGCCATCAACCCTGAAAAGTCGCAAGGTGCGAGATCGCTCTATCTACGCAGCAGGTTCAGCAGGACTTGGTCTTTGAGTTCTCGCGCTCCCGACTCCGCCCTCTTCGCGAGCTGCTCCGCGAGCTCATGCAGCGATTCGTGACGCGAGCACGCAACCGACAACAGCCAGTCGTCCCACACCCGAGTGCGAGTCGCGGAACTACTCTTGCCGGTTTGCGATTCCCAGAGCGTAATTTGCTGCCTCACCAACGTCTCGGCAACCGCCGGAACCTTGTTCGCGAGGTGAATCAGTGCCAGCAGAACATGAATCCGGTCACTCGGCCGCTGCTTCATTTGCTCTTCGACAAACGCATCGAGTTCCGCCAACCGATCCGCCTCGCGAGCCGCCTCGAGCAGCAAGAACGCCGTCGATTTGAGTTCCGTAACCCCTGCCCCCGGATCCCCAATCCCTGATCCGGTCAGCATCCGCATCGATTTCACGCCGTCATTCGGCAACGACCACGCGCGCCACAATTCGTACCGTTCTTGAGCCGGTCGGGTCTTCAGTTTCGCTGCCAGAATCGTCAAAACCGGGCCGGGGTTTTCGTCCGCGTAACGATCCGGCCAGCGCGCGTCCGCCACTTGAGCAAGCAGAGCGATCGCCTCCTGAGTCAGCCCGGCCGAGGCGTAGTCAGTCGCAATCGCGAGCAGTTCCAACCGCCGCAGATGCTGGCCGTCCATCGCTCCGGTCGCCGACCAGGCTTGATCCATGTGGCGTAGGTGCGACGAGATCGTTTCCTTGGCTTTGTCCATCTGCCGCTGATCGAGTTGTTGCTTCGCCAGCCAGCGGCGGAGCTCAGACATCGGATGCTCGTCGCGCGGGTAGGCTTTGCTGACCGGTGCGATCCACTGCTCGAAAAGTTTGGCGACTTGCTCACGCCTTTCGGGCAACGTTGTGAGGAGCAGAACAATCTGCGTGGCGATGCGATTGTTCTGAAGCGCCGGCTTCGACCAGTCGTGCTGTGCGAGCTTCGTCAATTCCGCATCCAGCCGCTGATCGTCGTTCGTCAGTCTCGTGATTAACAACTGAATCAGCCTCAACGGGAGCACGTTCGTGGCGGTCTTCTCACGCTCGATCAATCGCTGCGCGAGCGTGTCGATTCGTTTCTCGGCGACGGCCAGTTCGACAAGTCGCAAAGCGAGGCTCGGCACACGGCGCTCGGCGCGGGCCGCGTGCGCCACAGCGAACACAAACACCTCGTCCGGCCGATTCGACGGCAGTACACATTCGAGCAACGTCGCGAAGATTGCGTCGGCGGCGACACCCTTCGCTCGCCATTCGGACTCGAGTGTTTCCCAGGTCACGAGGATGTCTTCGGTGATGTGACTGCTTGCCATGAAGTTGGCGTTGAACAGCGCCGTTGCAGAGATCGCTTCCTGGTCGCTTGTCAGGCCAGTGTCATTGTCGACTTTTAATTGGAACGGAACCGACTTCGGCCAGTTGATTGTGTCACGGAAGATAGCCAGCGACAGGTCAGACATCTCCGCGTTGAGCGTCAGCCGGCAGAGATCGCGAGCGCGATGCAGCCGAGTGCTCAGCCAATTGGCGGACCAGACGAATTCCTTGCCCAACATCATCGCCACGGTTTCCTCGGCCGAACGAGGCCGCAGGACATCAACCGCCAATCGCGTCCACAACTTGCTGGCGAGATCTTTGTCACCGGCTTTCAACGCCAGTTCACCACGCTCGCGCAGGATTGCCCATTGGAAGCGCGAGTCCGCATGCAGCGCAGCCGATTCGGTGGCAAGTTCGGCGAGTTCGTGACCGAGCTGTTGATATTCCTTGTGCGCGAGACATTCTCGCGCGACCAGCCACAATCCGAGTTGCGGATGAAAGCCCGCCGGTGCGGTGCGCGGTGGCTCGGTCTTGAGATGCGACTTCGTGATTTCGACAAGTTGCGGCAGAGCGACATGGGCATCGTTTGTTTGCGGTGAAAAGAGTTCGGTGAGCGACGCGAGGAGCGCGAGCGACAGATCCGTAGGACGGACACTCGTCTGCGTCTTGTCTTTGGCATCGTCGGACGGACGGGCAGGAGGCCCCGTCCTGCGTAGCGACTCAGTCCACTTCTTCAACAGGTCTTTGTCCTGAGCGGCTTCTTTGATCAACAATACGAACGGACTGTCGAGCTGCAAGTTCGTCAGCGAATCGCCGACGACGTGCGTGAGCAGGTCGATGCGAGGCGCGAACCGGACGCCCACGTCCGGTCGATTAGATGTTCGTTCGGACGTAAGCGTCTGAACTACGATCGCTGGCAGCATCTCCGGCTTGATCGCCGCTCGTGAATTCGCGAAGCGGTGTTCGAGTTGTTCCAGCCACGTTCCGCCATCGCTGTTGTTCGCGCTGGGGAGTTGCCAGCGTGTGATCATCGCTTGAGCCAGCCGCGCGGCGACGTAGGGTTGGTCGATCTCGGCCGTGATCTTCGCCGCCTCGACGAACAGCGGGCTGCCAGCTTGCCGAGCCAATTCATCGGGATCGTTCAGCCCTGTCAGCATCCGATTGACGATCCGCACTGCCAGTTCCTGCATCGCCGGTTCTTTGCCGAACACGCGGCATTCTTCGAGAGCCAATTCGGGAGTCGTCAATTCGTAGAACTCGGTCGCGGCGGCGAAATTACCTGCGACGGCGAGTTCGTGACCGACGCCAGTCATCAACACCTGAAAGTTGGCAGTGCGTTCTGAGTTTCCCTGAAACGCTTTGGAGAAGTCGTCGCGGCTGCGGAGCATCGCCTCGAACAGCGGAATTGCTTTCTGAATTGATCCTTGTCGTCGCAGATGGATCAGCCCCAGCGTCAAATTGCCGCCGTGTGTCCAATCGGGGTGCGATTTCATCGCTGCGAGCGTGTGAGTCTCTAATTCGTCCAACTTGCCAATCTGCTTTGCAAGCTCGATCACATTGCGAGTCAGCAGATTAGCGGGCGATCCCGCAGACTTCCTCACGATGTCGATCCCGTACCACGGACCGACGTCCTTGAATGAATCCGGGGGAACGGCCATGTCTCGCGCGAGCGGCCACAGCTCTTCTTGATTCCAGACAGAGCCACTCAACATCAGCAACTGCGAGGCCAGCCTTGCGCGGAAGTCAGGCGCTTCGCGGAATGCTTTCTCGAACAATTGGATGATGAGCCTGGCTCGGATCGGCGGACCTTCCAGACGAAAGACGATGCGACGGAAGAGTTCGATTCGCTGCTGATCGTTCACGGCCAGCTTCGATTTCAGCACGATGGCCGCCAGTTCATCGACATGGCCGAGTTCCGACAGGATTTGCTCCGCCTCGAACAGCACTTGAGCGGTCGCGTTGGGCAGCCGTTCGATCGCAAACAAAAAGTGCGGCACCGCAAGCTGCGCCTTTCCGGCCGAGACCAGCGCTCGCGCGAGCGTCAGGCGGAACTGCGGATCGGGGGCGTCGCTGTCCGCCAGTCGGACGAGCAGTCCTGTTTGTTTTTCCGGAGTTCCAGCCGCTCCATACAACTCTGCCAACTGTCCGAACAATTTCAGCGACTGCGGCGAACGGTCGAATTGTTGCTCAGCTTGCTCGATGAGCGGGCCCAGTCTCCCCTGTTGCCCCAATACCGCGAGTGCCTTCGTGCGCGCAGTCGAGGTCGTTGTGATCACCCGCGCCTGCTGCCCGCCGCCGAACGTCGATTGTTGCACGCTGCCGATGAGCGTGTTGGCCGGCGACGTCCGTCGAATGATTTGCTCAGCAATCTGGCACGCCTCGTCCATCTGCTTGGCGTCGATCCGTTCCTGCATCGCCTGTTGCAGCACCGCGAGGTTGTTCCCCGCTCGCTGGGGCAACCGCTGCCGAATCGCCTCGGCGTGCTCATGCAGACCCAGGCCCGACAACGTGCTCGCGAGTTGCAGCTCATCGGCCGGCTCCAGCTTCATGCCGAACAATCGCTCGGCCGCCAACTGCAAGCGTTCCGTGCGGCGAAGCTTGCCCGCTAACTGAACGGCTCGCTGCTCAATCTCTTTGAGTTGCTGGCTGTCCTTGGTCTCGATGCGATCCAACAGGTGGAGGGCGACATCAAGCTGCTCGTGCTGATGGTGTGAGACGACGACGGCGATTTGCAGCGCCGGGTTGTGCGACGCGGCGTCGAAAAGTTCGCGCATCTCGGCAAGCGCCGGATCGAACTGCTCATCCCAGACACGCACGCACGCGACCGCTAGCCGAGCGAGGTATCGGCGACGCGATCCCTCGGGCGACGAGTCCCGCTCACGCTCCAGAAACTTGAGCAGGCTCGAGGACCAATTCTGTTGTTTCGCCGACTCAAACGTCTGATACATCAATCCCATCACCGCCGCTTCCACGGACGAGTCCTGTGGTGGGAAGCTAAGCGTCACCGGCTTGACGCCGCTCGGTTTCCAGATCTGCATTTGATTTGCGACAGCAGGGAATGCCCCGACTTGCCCCTGCGAATCGACGAGGTCCGCGAATTCCGTCAGGACCAGACTCAAGAGTTTCAGAGCACCGGGCAACTCGTCGGTGCCTTGCTGCAATCGCTCGCCGATCGTGCTGTCACGGACGATCTGGCTTTGCAGGACATACGGAACCCAACGAACCGCTTGCGTCGGCTCGACACGCGCGCCGCGAATTGCTGCCGACTCCTTATAAGCGGCGGCGTACTTTGGCAGGAGCCGGAGCACCGCGTCGAACTCACCGTTCACAGAAGTGCGGAACAACAGCCACGAGAACTCGTCGGTGGTCGTCGCGTTCCGTTCGTAATCGGCCAAGAGCGCGGCCGCTTCTTTAACTTTGCCGGCACGAATCAACTCCTCACCGAAGTGATCGACCAGCGGGCGCGGCTCTGCGACACGCAGTTCGGGATGTTGCTGGAGCCGGGCATAGGCATCACGCATCGACGCGAGGCTTGATTCGCTGATCGGGTCTTTGCCACGCAAGGTTTCCCAAGCGATCACGCTCGGTGGGTTCGGTCGGCCCTGCATCGCACCCTTGAATACGAGCCAATGCGCGAGCGGATCATCGGGGACGTCGGCCGTAAGTCGCTTTGCAGTGTCTTCCAGTGCCGTCGATGAGTCTGCCAACATCGCCGAATAGACCGCGTCCCAGCCACCACGTGGCCCATCGGTACGGTACGGTCTTTGAAAGAGCACCAACACACGCGCTTGTCCGAAATCCGCCGGAGCCAGCATTGTGGTCCACACGATCAACGCCGTGTTTGACAGTTTCGTGGGAATTGCAATTCGACTTGGTATTGGCGAAGGACTGACGCTCCGCGCGGAACTTCGAGCTGTTGGCGATCCGAAGGCGACAAGCTGCTCGATGAGTTTAGTTCTCGCTTTGAGCGCTGCGAATCGAGAACCCAGCTTCTGACTCGTCGCGGCAACCAATGCTGACGATGTCCCACTGCTGGGTGTCTCATCTGGCAGTCTCAACTGCATGAGAGCATCGAATCGCGAGAACGCTTCGTCGTTGCGTCCTTCTGCTTGAAGGATCATTCCCGATCGAAACAGAAACTCCCACGCGTCTGGCCGATCCTGAATCCAGCGTTCGCTCACCGCGAGAGTTTGCTTGAGTTCTCCGTTTGCCAGCAGCCGGTCGATTTCCTTGAGCGCCTTGGCAGGGTCACGTTCGGAATCGAGCCAGCGGGTGGCGAGTTTCTCGGCATCCGAGTCGCGGCCGGCTCGGCGAAGCAACACGACGAGATGCTCGTCCGCTTCGCGCTTGCGAGTCACTTCAGCCAGTCTCTGCTGATGTGCGATCGCAGCTTCCAAGTCACCGGCGGTCTCGCACAATGAGACCATCCGAGCCAGCAACGCCGCATCTCGTGGAGCTTGCGGCAGCCATCGCTCCAACTCACGCCGAGCCTGCTGCGTGTCCCCCGCCTGCTCGTGAACCTGCACCAACGCCAGCGATGCATCGCGACGCAGCTTCGGCTCCGCTCGATAACGCTCCAACCGCTGCACCAGCTTCGTGAACTCGCCGGGAAAGACGGATAACTCGGCCAGCTTGCGGATGACTTCGATGCGATCGTCGGACTTCGCGGTTTGCTCGAAGACCCGCCAGAGAATTTCGCGAGCCTCGTCGGTTTGAGTGCGGAGTGTGGAGTGCGGAGTGCGGATTTGGGATTTGCTTTCATTCCGCATTCCGAACTCCGCACTCCGCAATCCATCCTCCATTAATCTCTCAACCAGCTTCAATGCCAATCGTTTGTCCGCTCCATTCTGACGCGACGCTCGCCGCAGAATCTGCAGCGCCTCGGCGTTTTGTCCGTATCGCAAACAAACATCGACAACGAATTCGGCGCTCTCTGGATTCCCCGGAGCGGCCGCGAGCAATTCTCGCCCCGCCTTCAACGCTTTCTCTTTGCGGCCAAGCTTCTGTTCGAGTTCCGCAATTGCGCGCAGGGCATCAATCCGAAACCGCCGATCAAGCTTCCACAACCGTTCGTAAAGCTCGACCGCCGAGAGCCACTGGCTGTCGAGTGTCAGCATCTTCGCCGCCGCTTGGAGGAAGAGACCGTTACGCGGGGCGAGTTCGACAGCTTTCCTCGCGGCAACGGTTGCTTCGCGCAGCTTGTCAGCAGCTTCGAGGTACTTGGCGAGACGGAAAAAATCATTGGATGGTGACGATGCAGAAAAAGGACTACGGCTTTCGACGGGCTCTGCGTCTCTGCGTCTCTGCGTCTGTGAGTTCAATACCTCAATCCGTTCCGTCAGCAACTCCGATTCGGTAAGCACTTTGACCTCGAACTGCACCACACGGTCAAACGTCTCCGGCGTGTCGGCGAGCGCGGCAGCTTCGGCCAGCGCGGACATCGCCGAATCAAACTGCTTCCACTTGCGACGTAATTCGGCTTGTTGAAAGCGGAGTTCCAGCGACTTGCGATCCAGTTCGCACGCCGCATCAATTGTCGTGAGCGTCTCGTCGCGATATCCGAACCGAGACAGCACCTCGGCGAGTTGTGCGAGGTTGTTGGCATTGCGTCGCGGGGCCTCAGCCATCGAACGCCAGGCCGCCAGCGATTCGTTCTTCTTGCCGGCCGAGTCCAGAACTTCGCCGAGTTGTTCCCGATGCGTAAGGGCTTCCGGTTCCAATTCAATCGCTTTGCGTAACAACTCCACCGCGTCGTTGAGTAGCGACTTATCGGCCGACGCCATCAACCCCGCAACCTGTGCCGCAACGACGGCATCCTTCGGCTTGGCATCGACGAGCTTTCGCCAGACGGCTGCGGCACGCTTGGCAACATCGGCAGTCCGGGCGGGATCAGCTCCCGGACTTTTTGAGTCATTGCTGTTTGACGTAGTCGAGGGGCTGACGCCCACCCGCTCGCCGGATTTCAGAATCAAGAACCCCCAATCGCGGATGTAGTCGGGATTGTTTGGAGCGAGGCGATCGAGTTCCTCGTATTGCGAGAGCACTTCCGCGAACTGTTGGTCTGACTGCAACAGTTCGATCAACTCCAGCCGCAGTTCGACGGAAGTCGGCGCGAGTTTGATGCCAGCGTCCAATCGCGTCCGCGCATCCTTGCGGCGATCTTGTGAGACCAACGCCCGCGACAACCGCACCACCGCATCGAGATCGTCCGGTTGCTTCACCAACCGCTCTTCGTAGTGCTTGATAAGTCCTGCCGCATCGTCCTTCGCGAGGAATGCCTCTTCGACGCGCCGCCGAGTTTCGCGAAACAGCCAATGGTCCTGCTTGAGCCCACCCAGCAACCGATCGGCCTCGGCCAGCGCCTTCTCGAACTGGCCGAGCTTCAACCGCAGATCAACTGCTTCGAGTTCAAACTCCGACCGGCGATACAAATCTTTGGTTGCGCGTGCCAACGCTTCAAAACGTGGCAACGCCGCTTCCCAATGACCGTCGTCGAGCAACGTCTTGGCGATCAACTCTGGCACACGCGGATCGTTCGGGACAAGTTTTTCGAGCCGCGTCCAAACTTCAATCACCTGGTCGCCGGGAGCCAGTCGTTGCTGCACTCGGCCCAGCGTTTGAAAAACGTCGAGCAGATCCGTGGGAGCCGGCTTCCGCTGAACCGCGCGTTCGAGGGCCACCGCCGCATCGGCCCAGCGGTTGAGCGTCATCAAATTCTGGCCCAACGAAAACGACGCGATAGCGCTCTTGGGCAACAATTCTTCGGCGCGCTCAAACGCTGTCTGAGCCTCTTCCGCATCCCCTTGCGAAGACTCGATGAGGCCCACGACGAACCAAGCTCGGCCGGCATCCTCGAACTCGGTGGCTTCGGCTTTCTCTCGCAACCGAATGATCAATTCATCGAGTGACTCGTGGTCGAGATGAAACTCAACGACTTTGTCGAGTGCCGTTCCCCTGCGTGGATTCCGTTCCAGCACAAACAGAAACCGTTCGGCCGACTTTCGCGCCTCCGCTTCGGCTTCGTCCTCGTTTTGCGAAAACGTCGGTCGCGCGACGAAGAGGCACACGCTGCTCACAAGGGCGAGGGCAATCGCAAACAGGCGGGTATTCAAGGCGGGAGTCTCCGACGCTGACCGTTCGTCGCAACGAGTCTATCGCGAGCCAAGATGACCAGCCAGCAGCAGTTATGAGGCTTCCGTGATCGAAGTTTGCTGGTGTTCGGCACGCAGTCTGGGGCAAAACCGCCACTCGACCACTCCGCCGACAACCGTTAGCATCCCCGCCCCTCGCATGACCCACCGAGTTGACTTTCGCGCACCGGGCCTGTCCCGGTGGTTTCCTGGCTTCTGCACTACTTGCTGTCGGGTGGTCGATCGCAAGCGACTTATGATCCCGAAGTAGCGCAAAAGCCAACGAGCCACCGGGACAAGCCCGGTGGGGTGGCACTGTTGGTTAAAGGTTTCATGGACACTCGCCTCATCCGTAACTTCTCGATCATCGCTCACATCGACCACGGCAAGAGCACGCTCGCAGATCAGCTCTTGTTGAAGACCGGGGCTATCACGCAGCGCGAATTTCGCGAGCAAATCCTCGACGACCTGGACGTCGAGCGGGAACGGGGCATCACGGTCAAAGCGCGGACAGTCGCCATTCACTACACCTACAAGGGGGAGACCTACGAGCTGAACCTGATCGACACGCCGGGCCACGTCGACTTCCATTATGAAGTCTCGCGGAGCCTCGCAGCTTGCGAGGGTGCGCTGCTGGTCGTCGATGCGTTTCAGGGAGTGCAGGCTCAGACGGTCGCAAATGCCTACGCGGCGATCAACGTGAACCTGGAAATCATCCCAGTCATCAACAAGATCGACCTGCCAATCACTCGCGTTCCCGAAATTCTGGAAGAGATCGAGACGGTCGTCGGCCTCGATACGACCGGTGCTCTGCAAGTCTCCGCTCGGCAAGGAGTCGGCATTGAGGAAACGCTGAACGCAATCATCGAGCGTGTTCCGCCACCGAAAGGAAAGGTGGAGGATCCGCTGCGAGCGCTCGTCTTCGACAGCAAGTTCGACACTTATCGCGGCGTCATCACCTACATCCGCGTGATGGACGGTTCGATTCGCAAAGGACAAAAGGCCCTGTTCATGAAAGGGCAGTCCGCTCATGAAGTCCTGGAGATCGGCCAGTTCTGCCCGGACATGAAGCCGTGCGAGATGCTCGGCCCCGGCCAGGTCGGTTACATCATCACGGGGATCAAAGACCTCAGTCGAGTTCACATCGGCGACACGATCGCCGACCCGCTCAATCCGCCCACCGCTCCGCTGGAAGGCTACAAGAAGCCGCAGCAAATGGTCTTCTGCGGCATGTACCCGATTGAGTCCACCGACTTCGAAAAGCTCCGCGACCAACTCACGAAGTTGAGCCTCAACGACGCCAGCTTCTCATTTCAGGCAGAGACCTCCGACGCACTCGGCTTCGGTTTCCGCTGCGGATTCCTCGGCCTGCTACACATGGAGATCATTCAGCAGCGACTTGAAAAGGAATCGGGCGTTGATCTGATTCAAACCGCGCCGAACGTGACCTACGAACTAGTCACGCGCGACGGACAAGTCATGGTGATCGACAACCCGCAAGACGTTCCCGACGGCGGCAACATCCAGGAGTGGCGTGAACCGATCGCGAAAGTCAACTTCATTGTGCCGTCCGAGTACATCGGCCCGATCATGCAGCTCTGCGCCGATCGTCGTGGGACCTTCAAGAGCACTGAATTCCTCGGCCCGAAGCGTGCCCAGATTGTCTGGGAATTGCCGCTGGGGGAAATTATTTTCGACCTGCATGACAAGCTGAAGAGCTGCACGCGCGGCTACGGCACGATGGACTATGCGGTCATCGGCTTCCGCGAGGCCGACCTCGTCAAAATGGACATCCTTGTGAAGGGAAACCGCGTCGATGCGCTCTCGACGATCGTACATCGCTCAAACGCCGAACGCCGTGGCCGAGCGGTCGTGAAGAAACTCAAGACTGAAATTCACAAGCATCAATTCGAGGTCGCTCTGCAAGCGGCCATCGGCGGCAAGATCATTGCTCGCGAAACGATCTCGGCCTACAAGAAAGATGTCACCGCCAAGTGCTACGGCGGCGACATCAGCCGCAAACGCAAGTTGTGGGACAAGCAAAAAGAGGGCAAGAAGCGCCTCAAACAATTCGGCGAAGTCGAAGTCCCACAGAAGGCATTCCTCGCCGTGCTCAATACCGGCGACGACGAGCGGTAAGTGACGCCCAGCACGACGAGCAAGCGAGTGATCACACCGGGGCAATCACTCGCTTGCGTGTCGTGCTAGTTTTGTCGCCACTTGCTAAAAACGTCTCACTTCAGCGGACGAAGAAGACTCATTTTATGCGTCACATTCGAATCGTTCTGTGGTTCTCCGTGTTTTTGTCGGCTGCGGCCCGCGTGAATGCCGCCGACGAATGGATCGACCTTTTACCTGCGACCGAGCCATCCAAGCACCGGGTCCAGGGGATGTGGACCAAGTCGAGCGACGGACTTGTCACGGACGCCGCAACCGGGTCGCGCATCCTGCTGCCCATTAAGCCGGTGGGAGAGTACGACTTCAGAGTCACCTTCACGCGACGCACTGGTCGGCATTCGATCGGGTTGTTCTTCGTCGCAGGTGGCAAGCAGGCGGCTTACGAAGTCGATGCCTGGGGTCAGCACTTGGCGGGCATTCAAGACATCAAAGGGCAGCCGATCACCTCAAACCCGACGCGTGTCACCGATCAAGCATTGGAGAACGGTCGCAAATACACGGCCGAAGTTCGTGTCCGCCGTGATAAAGTTGAGGGCTTTCTGGATGACAAACTGCTGACAACTCATCGCACAGACGGCTCTGATTTGAGCCTGTCAAATCTCTGGCGAATGCCCGACCAACAGTCGCTCGGCCTGGGAGCTTGGGAATCCGAGACAATCTTTCACAGCGTCGCCGTCCGACGGGTCAGCGGCGAGGTGGCCTTGGCAACGACATCGACAACGCCGACTCCTCGTCCGTTGCCAGTTCCTGGAGCCAAATCCTCGACGACGAAAAGTACAAGCAAATCCGATAACTCGTCAGCCAAAGCGGCCACGAAGTCGGCAACTTCAGCGGGACGTGCGCCACGCGTGCTGTTGGTGATTGCCAACCAGCACTTCTTTTACCGCGAGTACTCCGAACCGAAACAAGAACTGGAGAGGGCAGGCATCGCCGTCGAAGTTGCCGCAGGGCGGAAGTCTCCGTGTCGTCCGCATCAAGGGACTGGCGAAGGAGCCGACGGTGGGGTGGTGAACCCGGACTTGGCGATCGCCGATGCGGATGCGTCGCGATACGACGCGATCCTGTTCTCCGGCGGTTGGGGTTCCTCGATGTACCAATTCGCGTTTCAGGGGAGTTACCAGAACACCGCCTACAACGGCGAGCGCAGTGTGAAGGAGGCAGTCAACAAACTTATCAACAGCTTTATTCAACAGGACAAGTACGTCTGCGCGTTGTGCCACGGCACAACCGTGCTGGCTTGGGCCCGAGTCAACGGCCGCAGTCCACTCGCCGGAAAGCAGGCGACGGGACCGACCATCGTCGGACCGGCTGGCAACTATCCCGGTCACCGCGGTTCATCGCCGCCAAACTCTCGCTGGCACGCGGAGACCAATGGTGCGCGCATGGTTGCACCGAATTCCGTCGGTGATCAAAGCACTCTGGCGGACGATGTCGTCATCGACGGGAAGATCATGACAGGCCAGGACGACCCCACCGCTCGGGAAATGGGCCGGCAACTCGCGCGGGCCTTGCTGTCGGCACGACAGACCACGAAGTAATGCCGCACGCGTCGCACAATTCATCGCGAGCCAAAGTAAAACAGCGTCAGCCCCAGCGCGATGCGATCGACCAGCGGCGGGAATGACATTCCGATGTCAAAGACGGTCGGAACCGCGGCCAGCACGAGCGCACCAAGAACGATCAGCGCTTTGATGTCCCCCCAGACTCCTGTCATCGGTTGCGAACGCCGCCTTGCGAAGCAGTCGGAGATGCTGCGAACGATCGCGCCCAGCAGGTACGCAAACACCATGCTCAGCAATGCGACTGCTTCGGGAGTGACCAGTCGCGGCTCGCGGTAAAGATAGATTCCCAATCCGAAGAACGTTCCGATGATGATCGTGCGAATGGAGTTCTTCGGCAGGTACAGCGGATTTCTTTCCTGCGCCAGCACGCCTTCCTGCTCAAGCCGTTGCCTGACCGCCGGCGTCAACGACACGAACCTCCGCGACGTGAAGTAATGCGCCAGCGCGATCAGCAACGTCTCGATCCACAACGGATCGGGGCTTCTGCGAAGCACTGTTCGCGTGACAACCACCGCCAGAACGATCAGCGTCAACAACGCTCGCACGCTGCCGGTCGGCAGCCCCAGCGGCGGCCAGGTCTTCGGAGAGTGTTCGAATTCGTTCATCGCGGCCTCCGTCGAGACGGTTCGTAGGTCGGACACTCTTGCCTGATCCGGATGGGCAAGAGTGCCCCTCCGACAAGTCAGCTACTCCAGCGCGTTGAATACCAGCCCGGTCAGCAACTTTGGATAGAAGAAGGTGCTCTTGGGGGGCATCTTTTCGAGCTTGCTGGCGATTTGCTGGACGTGACCGATCTCGGCCGGCGGGACCAGCACCGCGAGCTGGCAACTCTTCGCGTGTTGGGCCTCGATAACTTCATCGAGGATATGCGGAAATTTGAACGTCGGGTTCGCGTCGGGATACGCCCGCTTCAGGCAATGCTCGACGACCAGCTTGTGCAGCAAGGCGACGCCAAGTCCTCGCCAAGCATCGGTCTGATCGGGAGCAAGTGTCTTCATCGGCGTTGCATCGATGACTCGGCCGAACAACCAGCGATTGTCTTTGATCGTGCCGAAGCCGAAGACGTCTTGGCCTCCATCGGCTGTGACCATGTCCCAGGCGGCCTTTGCACCGTCGGCTCCGGTCCCGCACTCGTCAAATTCAAAGTTAGCGGATAGAGCGGATTTCAATTCATCGGCCGTGAGCTCCGGCAGCCCGGAGAACAGCCGGTGAGTCGGCAGAATCGCGAGGCCGGGATCGTCCATGCCGACCAGCATCATCAGCACGAAATTAGCCGAATGATTCTCGTCGATCGATTGCCCTTGCTCGATTAGCCAGCGGCGGTAGTTGCACGAGGTCTCGTAGCGATGATGTCCGTCGGCAATGAAGATCGGCTGAGACTTGAGCGAGTCGCGAACCTGATCGATCACGGTTCGATCGCTCACCGGCCAGAAGCGGTGCTTCACGCCGAGATGATCCGTCGCTTCCAGTGGAGTCAGGCCGATGATCGCCTTTTCCAAAATCGTCTGAGCTTTCGTCTCCGGGTCCGGATACAGACCGAAGACCGGAGACAGATTCAACTTCGTCGCCTTGGTCAGCAGCAGTCGATCTGCCTTGGGGCCAGAGAGTGTTTGCTCGTGCGGATAAACGCAGCCTTTGCCGAACTCTTCGAGGCGGCAGCGGCCGATGAATCCTTTGCGGCAATAGGTGCGGCCTTCCCAGTCGAACTCCTGGTGATAGACGTAGAGCGTGTCTTCTTTCTCTCGGAGCCAAACACCTTCGGCCTGCCACTGCTTCACGAAGCCAGCGGCTCGCGAGTATTTGTCGTCGGGTGACCTGTCGCCCGGCTCTTCGCGATTGAAGTCCACGCGAATGACATTGCACGGATGCTGCTTGTAGAGCCGTGAGCGAAACGCCTCGTCGATCACGTCGTACGGCGGCGTCACTACGTCCGAGAGATCCCCCACCTGAGCCAAGTCGTACCGCCACGCGCGAAACGGAAGAATGTCAGCCACCAGAAACCCTCCTGAAATCCACAGCCTCAGTGCCCTCCAGGCATCGGTGGTGAAAACAGAAATCACCACAGAGACACAGAGAGCACAGAGGAAAACCGATTTATGAAAGCTGGGCGAATGCCCGCTGGGCCTCGGCCATGAAGCGGGCGAGGAGTTTAGTCTCCTTCACTCCGGGAGACGACTCCACGCCGCCGGCACTGTCGACACCCATCGGCCGCACGGACTTGATCGCAGCGGCGACGTTGTCGGGAGTCAATCCACCCGCCAGGATCAACGGCGGCCAATTCGTTCCGGCATAATCGCGAGCAATCAATTCCCATGGTGCGACCTTCCCTGTGCCGCCGAACGAACCATCGACACGAGCATCCAAGAGGCATCCGTCGAGTCGAGTGTTGAGCCGATCGCACTCGACCAGGAACTCTGCGACCGCGCACAAACTCTCGCCAATACGAAACGCTTTGAGGATCCCCCAGTCGGGATGCCGCTGCTGCAACTCCGCGACAAATTCCGGTGTCTCGTCGCCGTGAAGTTGAATTGCCGCCAGTCCGGTTTGCCGGGCGATCGACTCGATTTCGTCCCGCGAGTGATTCACGAAGAGTCCGACTGGCCGAGTTGACGTCGCCGAGAGTGCCAACACGATCCGCGCCGCATCTGCCGGCGCGATGCACCTCGGCGACTTTGTGAAGAAGTTCAGCCCAACCGCAGACGCTCCAGCCTTCGCAGCCAGCTCGGCAGTGGCAACATCGCGAACGCCGCAGACTTTGATCCAACCAGACGTGACAAATGATCGAGGCATCGTGATGGACTTGCCGCCAAAGTAGCCCTGTCACTCCGTGACACGAATGCCGAACGCTTCAACGATGTCGTTCGTGCCGTTCACTTTCAACAACCAATCCACCCCAGCTCCGCACCCGGCTATCCTGTCGCGGGGCGACAGGGCTACTTGGTTTGCATCGCCTCGAACTTGGCGATCCATTTCTCAGGGTCTTCCTCAAACGCCGCTTTGCAGCCGGAGCAGCAGACCCAGTACGACTTTCCCTTGTAGCTGACTTGTGTCGTCCCCAAGCCCTGTGAGATCACGCAGGTTCGATCTTTGTAGTCGCTGTCGTCGAGCGCAAACGACGTCCCCTCGCGCTGGCTGGCCATCGTGTCGAATCGCACAAACCGCGAGCCGCGGAATTGCGAGAGCTCGAACAGGTAGCGGTTGTTATCCTGCTGGTTCATCACGATCTGCCAGCGATCCTTCGCGTCACCGGTCTCGGTGAGCTGCAACTTGTAGGTTCGCTGCGGAGTCTGCTTTTTGTCCTCACCCGGCTTATCGGTCGGCTCGACGGTGAACACGCCTTGCAACAGACGCTGTTTGCCATCTTTGTCCGTCAGCGTCAGCTGAAATTTCTCGTCCTCGACAAGATACGTCAGCCGCGCCGTTTTGAAGTAAGTGCCTTCTTCTTTCGTGGCCATTGCCAGCGCGGGTTGCGTACGATCGGTCTTCCAATCCCAGACCCATTGCAGGTCCTCGTACGATTTCGTTTTGTCGATGATCGCGTGCCACGGGCCGAGCACCACCTGAATCGGCTTGAGCGCCTTCTTCACGTCGTCAAGCTGCTTCTCCGGCGGGACGTTTTTCTTTGTGGACTTCGTCGTACTGTCCGAGAGGTCTCCGCTGCCGCCACCGAGCTTCACCGGAGCGAACGATTCCGCCGCCGCGTCCTCTTTTGGTGCGGAGGCCTTCGATTTGTCTGTCGATTCTTCGGTCGTGCTGGTCACCGCGGCGGGCTTCTTCGAGCCGCTCTTCGCAGGCTTGCTGGGGTCCGGTTCATTCGCACCGCCGCAGCCGAGAATCCAAAAACTGACAACCAGCGAACCAAACCACGTACCGCAACGACGTGTAAAAGCAGTCATGACCATTCTCTTCAAGTTTCGGATTTCGAGTTTCGGACGTCTCAATTCACCCAGCCACTCTCGCACCAGTTCGCCTCATTCGGTGTCGCCAGCGAATTCAGCGGCCAGAGCGGCCGGTTGATCTTGTCGAATCGCATCTCATCCCAGTGTGGCGAGGCACAACCAGGACAGTCGGCAAGCAGCGATCCGGCAACGAACGGATCATAGTCAGCTCGGAACCCGGAGGGCGACTTCGCGACAACAATTCCGCACCGCCGAGGATCGAGACCAACCGACTCGTACAGCCGGGGCGAACTGCCGGGACCGCCCCGTTCGACCAGCAGGATCTGGACGTCACCCGCTCGCACGATCGCGCCGCGGCCCATGTTCACTGGCAGGTTCTTGCTAATGTGGCCGGTCAGCGTCCACTCGACGTTTTGCAGTTTTTCGACGACGCCGCGAACGCGGACGGGGGACGAATACGCTGCGGCCAGCCGGCCACCAATCTCGGAATCAAATGTGCCACCGACACCAACTCGGTACGCCTCGGACACGGCGACGGGATCAACCATGAACGTCAGCGCGCCGTGCGGAATTTTGATCGCGGCGAGCAATTCGCGGAGCAGGCAGGTCGAGTCACCCGGCGCACCGCTGTTCGTCGCATCCGCTCCGTCACCGATGACGATCGGGTGCTTGCCGAGCGCAAGCGCTCGCTTCACGACCTCGGCTGGCGGCAGGCGATCGACCGCTTCGAGTTCGTGCCGGATGCTCCAGCAGGTTGAGCAAAGTTGATCGACGGTCTGTTCCCAGCGCGACTCGCGGCGAGCGGTCGTCAGCATGACCGTCCAGCCGAGTTGCGGGGCGTCGAACCAGGGCATGACCATTGCCACGTTCGCGGCCAGCACATCGTCCTCGGTTTCGAGCTGTTTCAGCCGCTCGTAAATCGGAGCCGGTATGCCGGTGAACGTGTTGTGATTCTCGGCGGCCGTGAACATCGGCAGCTTGCGCCAGATTGTCTGCGGACGGACGCCGCGCTTCAGAATCTTCCACAAGCCCCGCACCGCTCGTTCGCCGGTCTGCCAGGAATCTAAGTGCGGCGCGGTGTGATAGCCGCACAGCAAGTTCGCATTCGTGAGCATCCGTCGCGTCAGATTCGCGTGCAGATCAAATGTCGCGACGATCGGCACGTCGGGACCGACTTTCGCGCGGACTCGTTCCAGCAATGCCCCGCTCAGATCCGGCTCGTTCTCAGCCGCCATCGCTCCGTGCAGGACGAGGCACACGGCATCAAGCGGCCCAGCGATGCGGAGCTGCTCGTCGAACGTCTCGAGTATTCGCTTTGCCGTCCCGGACTCAACCGCACCCCACGGCCAGCAAGTGAACCGAGCCAGCCCGACCAATTCGCGCGGCGGCTCTGGCCACTGACGGATACCCGCTAGGACGCCGCCAATCTCTCCAGTCTGCCCGTACTTCTCGAAGATCTCCGGCCCAACGGCAACGCCCCAGTTCTCGAAGTCCGACCAGCGGGTCAGATTGCGATTGAACGTGTTCGATTCTTGCCACATCTGGCCAATGGCGATTCGCATGAAAGGCTCCAAACAAAAACCTGGCATGCGAGTCGATCGGCGTCAGCCCTCAGACAAACGCAGATTCGTTTGGGAACTTACGCTCTCCGGCTCGCCGGCAAAGGACGCGAGATTGGATACAAACAGCAATTCTCCGGGCAGACATCATGGTTGGGCTCGCAAACTCCAACCGTTCGGCGTTCGCACGCCGATCCCGATTCGGTCGCCAGCCGCTCGGCAATCAAGTCGACGATCATCTCGACGAATTTCGGGTGCGTGCCGACCGTCCCGGCTCGAACCATCGTCAGGCCGAGTTCCTGAGACAGCTTTGCCGCAGCGTCGTCGAGGTCGTACAGCACTTCGATGTGGTCCGACAGAAAACCGATCGGGGCAATAACGACTTGCGAAACAGACTGTTCTTTTAAGACTCGCAGATAATCGAGGATGTCCGGTTCGAGCCACGGATCGGTCGGCCGTCCGCTGCGACTCTGGTAGATAACCTGCCAGCGATCTGCGGGGATTTCTAATTTTTCGGCGACTAGCCGAGCGGTCTCGGTGAGTTGCGCCGCGTACTTGCAGTTGTCGGCCATCAGCATTGGGATGCTGTGAGCCGTGAAGGCGATGTGCGCCGCTTCTCGGCCCTCGATCGACAGGCGGGCAATCGCGTTGGCGACTCGGTCGGTGGTGGCTTCGATGAAGTCTGGGTGATTGAAGAAGACTCGGACCTTATCGATCGCTGGAGCCGTCGGCCCTGCCGCTTGTCGAGCCGCCTCGATGTTCTCCCGATACTGCCGACAACTGGAGTACGAACTGAACCCCGCCAGCACGAACGCCAGCACCCTTTGGTGCTTGACTTCGACCATCGCTTGGATCGTCTCGGTCAGCAGCGGATGCCAGTTGCGGTTTCCCCAGAAGATCGGCAAGTCGATGCCTCGCCGAATCAGTGCCGGCCGCAGGACGTGAATCAGGTCGCGGACTTGCTGGTTGATCGGGCTGACACCGCCAAAGCTCTGATAGTGCTCGGCGACTTCCAGTAGCCGCTCGCGCGGGACCGGCTTGCCACGAGTCACGTTTTCGAGAAACGGCATGACCTCGTCCGGCCCTTCGGGGCCGCCGAAGCCAACAATCAACAAAGCATCGTAAGGAACAGGCATCAGTCGTCTCGTCTTGAAAAGGTGTGCAGGGAATGTAGCCCTCTTGCTCCACAAGTGGAAATCCGTGCGTCGTGATGCTTCGTTTGCGGAGGAGACCTCGGTCAAATTCAGCAGCCCAACCGACCGTTCGGCTTTTCTGTCACGGAGCGACAGGGCTACTTTGCCCAGCCCGCTTGAACGCCTGGAAAACGGTCTTTTGTGGATTTGGCCTCGCCGCTACATTCCGCCCCGCTTGGGGGAGCTAAGATGCGGAAATTGCCGGACGAACCCGGCTCAATCCGATCTTTATCGGCGGAAAGGAGTCTGCCATGCCGTATGAAACCATGCGCTTTATCCATGCGGCGCGATTGTCGGTGGATCAACCGTTGGGCGATACCGGAGTCATCGCCCCGGACCTGCGCGGACTGACGCGCGACGCGACCACGCAAGCCTTTCGAAATCTCGTGGCGGCGTGCTTGGAGCGCGACGTCGATTTCTTGTTGCTCACCGGCGACACGCTGGAGCAATCCGATTACAGCATCAAGGCTCGTGTCGAGTTGCGACGCGGGTTTGAGCAACTCGACGATGCGGGCATCCAAGTCTTTCTTGTTCCCGGCAAGAGCGACCCGATCGCCGTCTGGGACGATTTTCCTGAACTCCCGGGCAACGTCACTGTTTTTCGTCCGGAAACAGATGATCCCGTCGCCGTGTTGCGAGACGGCTCGGTCATCGCTTCGATCCGGGCACTGAACTGGCGGCAACCGTGGTTTAACTGGGACGACGAAGAGCCACGCGCCGATCGCACGCAGCGCCGCAAAAAAGAAGCAGATGATGCGGAAAACTTGCTCGATAAGACCAAGCCGCAGACGAAGTCGCTGGGCGACGTTTCCGAACTCGACGACCAATCGCTGGACGGCCTCGACGCGACCGACCTCGTAACTCCCGCGCGGCACGAAGCTCATCGTGAGATTCGCCGCGTGCAATCCCCTGCCGAATTGCGGCCGAATCATTTCGCCATCGCCATCGTGCGCGACGGTATCGATCAACCCGGCAACGATCCGCAGGCCGATTACCTGGCCGTCGTCGGCGGCTGTGAGCGAACGACCTCCAAGGGCGCGGATTGGCTGATGCACTTTCCCGGCGGCACTCAAGGCCGCACGCCCGAAGAATCGGGTTTGCATGGCTGCTCACTGGTGGACCTCGACAGCGACGGCGTCATTCGCTGTCGATTCCTGCCGACTGCGCCGGTGCGCTGGGAGTCGTTTGAACTCGGCATCGATACCGACACGACTTTTCAGCAGTTGGTGAAGCGTGCACAAACCGCTTGTCGAGAACTCTGCGGAGTCGAATCGAAGCCCGAACAAGGACGCCTCGTCGCCGAATACGGCGATGCCGCCGACGAGAAATCCGAAAAGGAATTTTCCCGTAGCCCGACCCCTTGTGGGTCGAAGGATTCTGTCGCCACGTCGAATCTCTCAGGCCACAAGGGCCTGGGCTACAGTGGAGCTCAAGCCTGCTTCCTGCGTTGGACGATCCGCGGCTATGGGCCGTTGTTTGAGGCCTTGTTCAAAGACGAAATGCAAACCGAGTTGATCGAGTGGCTCGATGACGATGTGCATTGGCCACTGGAAGTCGCGCGTCTGCACCGCATCCGCCTGATCGCCGCCGAACCACCCGTCACTCGCGCGGATGCGGACGATGAACAACTTGACGTTGCGACTGAATTCTTCTGGCGACTCGATCAGGCTCAACCGCTCGGCAACTCGGCGTGGAACGATCTCGGCGGAGATTCGTCGATCGAGCGCGAACACTTCGCGCGCATTCAGGCGGCGAACGCCGCAGGAGACGCGGCAGTCGTCCTTGGCCTTGCTCGTTGCCGTGGTTGGAAATGGTTCCGAGCGGCAAGTACGTAACTGATAGTTGGCCCACCCTACGAATGTCAGACAGAACACGAGTCGCACAAGGATGAGCACTCGATGAAGATCACTGAAATCGAGATCGAACAATTTGGTCCGTGGAACCAGCTCTCCCTGCCGATCGCCGGCGAAGGGTTGACGGTCGTCTCCGGCGCGAACGAGTCGGGCAAATCGGCGCTGCGGCGTTTCATTCGTGGCGTGCTTTTCGGCTTTCAGGCTGAGGACTCGCGGCGGCGGCCGAATGTCGGCGCATTACAAATCCGGCATCGCGGTCGGCTGTTTGAGATTCGCCGAGCCGCTCATGACGGCGGCGGCGGTTTGGTCACATCCCGCTGGCTCACCCCCGCGAACGCCCCGCGGTCGCACGGCAACAGCCTGATCGAGCACTGCGATTTCGAAATCGAAGATGAGGCCGAAGAGGAAACGCTGTTCGAACCCGACGCGGCGACGTTGCCGTTGACCGACGCGCTGTCCGATGTTGTCGGCGGCCTCTCCGAAAAGCTATTCGATCAAATTTTCTCGCTGGGGCTGAGTCAGCTCCACGAACTGTCGCATCTTGCGGATGACGATGTCGCAAAGGCGATTCACGGCGAAACGCTCGGACCGTTCGCACAAACGCTGCTCGCCGCGCGCGACGAGATGTCGCACAACTCCGATCAGCTGTGGGACGAGGCTCGGCAGAACGCACTGCCGTCGCTGCTGGCTCGGTACGAACAACTCAGCGAGCACGTTGAGGCTCAAGAGCAACGACTGAATCGCTACCGCGATGTGATCCGCCTGCGACGGCATCACGAACGACGGCTGGTCGAATTGCAATCGCGACGCTCGCAGTTTCAAGAATCGCTGCACGCCTACACGCACATCGAACGAGTGTGGACTCCGTGGCAACGACTGCGCAACTTACAGGCCGAGCTGTTGCGGTTCCCTCGCATCGACGACTTCCCGGAAGGGGGTATCGCCCGTTTCGATCACATCGAACAGGAATTGCAGACGGCTCTGAAATGTCGCGAGGCATTGATCGGCGAGGCGAAGCAGTTCCATCGGGATGCCAAGAGGATTACCGTCGCCCGCGAATTGCGCCGTTCTTCGGCATCGATGCGGGCGCTGCTCGATCAGCGCGAGCACATCGGCCGTGTCGAAGAACGTGCGCGAGCCTCGTATGCGACTGTCGAACAGCAGAAGGAAAAATTCGATGCGGCGGTGACGTCGCTGGGTGAAGGCTGGACGACGGCGAAGCTTGAAGCCTTAGACACGTCCGTTGCGGCTCATTACCGGCTCGTCGAGAAAGCTCGGCAGTTCCGCAGAGCGGTTGCGAAACGGAACAAGTGGAAGCAGCGACTGACTCGGCTGTCGCAGCAATGCCAGCAGCAGTCGTCCGAACTGGAAGCAGCGTCAAAGAAGTTGCGCGGCATCAGCCTCGAAGACGCACTGCGGCGAGCGAGACAACAGCGAGCGGGGGCGAACCCATCGATCCCCGTGGCTCGCGCCGTCTCGACGATCAGCACGAGTGACCCGGAGATCGAGCACCTGCATGCGCGGATCGTCGAACTCGAACAGCGGCGTGTCAGCATCTCGCGGCAGATTGAGCGGCTCGAACCACGACTGATTCTGCCGAAGTGGGTGCTGGGAGTGCTCGGCTTCTTCGCGGTCGGAGGCGTCGTGCTGGCGTTACTTGGCCTGGTGACCGGGTTTTCCACAAACGCGCTGGCCGGGGCGGCGTACGCGCTGCTCGGCACCGTTTGCGGCGGGCTGGCATTGTCGCTGAAGCTGCACTTCGAACAACAAGTCCGCGACAGCCTCAACGCGATGAATGACGAACTGCGTGAAAACGAAGCCCGCCTGCGAGAAGCTCGCGAGTCGTGGCAGGCTCTCACGGGGATGTTGAGTCAAACCGCCCCGATGCGTGAGGGAGGGCGAACGGACGAGGATCCCTCGCTGGCGCTGCGGGTGAGTGTGGACCAAACCACATCTGGGTCAGGCGAGCAGCCCGTCGGCTTAATTGCGGGCGGGCTGCTTTCCAACGCCGCGAGTCGCGACGAGGAATTCACCGTCGAGGAACTCGAATGGCTCATCGAGTCGAAACGCGAGTTGGCTCGCAATCAACAAAAGCGAACTCCGTGGCGAACGCGGTTCGATGCGGTGGCTCAAGAGTTGTCCGCCGCGCGACAATCGTGGTGCGACGCGCTCAAACAACTCGGTCTGCCGGAGAGTGTCCGCGTCGCCGAGACCTTCGATCTGTGGCAACGACTCGCTGCGGCGAACGAGTTGTTCAAAGCGTTCCAATCGGCTGAGGCGGAATTCAAGCGGCATCTCGAAGGAGTGCAGACGACTCGCAGTCGCATCGTCGAACTGCTGCATCGCCTGAACCGCCGCGATCTCGAACAGCGAACGACCGCTGACGTCTTCCAGATTTGGGACGAAGAGCTCGCGAAACTTACCGCGATATTGCAAGATCGATTGCGACTCCGCCGCGAAGAACGTCGCCGCCGAGCGGAAGCGTCTGAGTACTCCGAGAAAATCGATGACTTGCGTTTGCAGCGTTCGGCGCTTTTGCGACAAGGCTGCGCGACCGATCGAGACGACTATACGCGTCGAGCGATCATCGTCGAGCGACACGAACAACTGCACGATCAGATCGACGCGACCAAGGCGGAACTGGAAGCCGCCGGCCGAGCGAATCCCGAATTGACGATTGTCGAGGATGACCTCATTCGATTTGACGTCAGTTCGCACGCCACGACGCTGACGAACCTGCGCCGCGAATCGGGCGATACCGACGCCGAGATCGAACGACTCCACGAAGAACTCGGCAAGGCACGTCACGAGATTGAGGAGATGGAAGCGGATGACGCACCTTCCGACGTGCGGCTGGATCGGGAGATCATCCGCTCACAAATCAAAACTCTCGCCGAAGAATGGCTGGCCGATGGCTGGACGGCGCAAGCCATCGACGGCATCTGCGCCCAGTACGAACGAGTCTGTCAGCCGGGAATTCTCGCCGCCGCGTCGCGTCACTTTGCTCGGCTCACCTCAGGCAAGTATCGCAAGCTGTGGACACCGCTCCGTCATCGCTCACTGCGCGTCGATGATGCAAACAGCACGACATGGCAATTGGAACAACTCAGCGGCAGTACTCGTGAGTTGCTGCTGCTGGCAATCCGACTGGCCCTCGTCGAGGACTACAGCCGCCGCGGCATCAACCTGCCCCTGCTGTTGGATGATGTGCTGCTGACGCTCGATCCGTCGCGAGCCGCCATCGCCGCGAATGAGCTCGTGGCCTTCGCTCAACGCGGTCATCAAGTCCTGTTTTTCACCTGCCACCCGCACCTGACGAGCTTGTTCACGAACGCAGGATGCCCGAATCTACGGCTCAGCCAATTCGCCGCAACGACCGAGCGACTGGCGGGGTAGGTCAGGCTTTTCAGCCTGGCCCGAATCGGCAAGTCCACGTCAATGGTTGTCTGGGTCGGCCTGGAGATGCTGACAAACTTTGGAGGCCACTCATGCTTTCCACTCGACGCGAGTTTCTGCAAACCGGTGTTGTCGCTGCTGCGGCCAGTACGATGCTCGAGATGCTTTCGGCGGATGACCGACTGCCGATCGTCGATTGTCACACGCACTTCTACGATCCGACTCGGCCCGAAGGCATTCCTTGGCCGGGTAAGGGGGATGCCGTGCTGTATCGCACCATCCTGCCGAAACAATTTTTGGAGCAAGCGGCTCCCGTTGGAGTCACAAAGACGATCGTGGTCGAGGCCAGTCCTCGCGTGGAGGACAACGCCTGGCTGCTCGATCTGGCGGCGAAGAATCCGTCAATTATTGGCGTGGTCGGTAATTTGACTCCGGGCAGGCCGGAGTTCGCAGGACACTTGAAACGCTTCGCGGCGAACAAACTCTACCGAGGCATCCGGGTGAACCACGGCGCGGTGAAGACGGGACTCGATCAGCCAGAATTTCTCGCGGACATCAAAAGACTTGCGGAACTCGGATTGGAATTGGACGTCAACGGCGGACCTGACATGCCGGCCGACGTCGCGCGGCTGGCGGAAAAGCTGCCGGACCTGCGCATCGTCATCAATCATCTTGCCAACGCGGATGTGGACGGCACTGAGCCACCGGGAGCGTGGCAAGACGGAATGCGAGCCGCTGCGAAACATCCGGGTGTCTTCTGCAAGGTGTCGGCGCTCGTCGAGCACGCCAAACCGAAGTCGGGCGAGAAGAAAGTTCCCGAAGAGGTTGATTTTTATCGGCCGATCCTCGACGCAATTTGGAGCATCTTCGGCGACGACCGCTTGATCTACGGCAGCAACTGGCCGGTCAGCGATCGGTCCGCGTCTTACAAAGTGCTCTTCTCGATCGTGAACCAGTATGTCATCGCACGCGGCAAGACAACCGCCGAAAAATTCTTTTGGAAGAACGCACACGCAGCGTATCTGTAGCCACGCTCGCGAGAGCATGGGCCGAATCATCGTCGAACCCACGCTCCGGCGAGCGTAGCCACGAAAAAGGCGAGTCCGGGTCAGGTGACTCGGACTCGCCTGTTCGATTCAGAACTTGTTCAGCGAACTACCGAATAAAGAGCATTTCGCGGTAGGTTGGCAGTGGCCAGAGGTCGTCGGCAACGATCCCTTCGAGTTCATCAGCGACGCCGCGAACCTTCAACATCGCCGGGCAGACCTCGTCGCGGTAGTGCTTGGCGTGAGCCAACACATCGCCGCTGGCGGAGTGCTCAACGGCATGTTCCAGCTGCTTGATGGCCCCTTCGAGCCGGCCGGTCAGCTCCGTTACCCGATCCAGCGAGCTGGTGTCGGGAGTGCGGCCGCAGCCTTTCATCGCGGCGGCGGTTTGAGCCAGCTCACCCTGGTACCGGTACGCGGCGGGGAGGATCGACGAGCGAGCCATGCCAAGGCACAAGCGGCCTTCGGTGTTGATGTCCTTGCAGTACCGTTCGGTATAGATCTCGTAACGGCTTTCGGTCTCGCGTGGGCTGAGCACTCCGTACTTATCGAACAGAGCGATCGCCTCGGGGGACTTGATCGAGCAAAGGGCATCGACCGTGTTGCGAAGGTTCGGCAAGCCGCGTTTCTCGGCTTCGCTGTGCCACTCTTCCGAGTAGTTGTTACCGTTGAAAACCACCGCTTTGTGCTGCTTGTAGATGCTCTGCACGAGCGACTGCACAGCACCGGGGAGTTTGCTGGAATCGCCTCCGGTGGCCTTCTCCAACTCGGTCGCGACGAAGTCCAAGCTCTCAGCGATGATCGTGTTGAGCACGACCAGCGGGCCAGAGATGGATTGGTTCGATCCGACCGCTCGGAACTCGAACTTGTTGCCGGTGAAGGCGAACGGACTGGTGCGGTTGCGGTCGCCCGCGTCTTTCGGCAGCGGAGGCAGTGTGTCGACGCCAATCGTCAGGTAGCCACCCTTCTTCGAAGATTCGGCTTTGCCCTTTTCGATCTGCTCGAAGACATCGGTCAGCATGTCGCCGAGGAAGATCGAGATGATCGCCGGAGGAGCTTCGTTCGCTCCGAGACGATGATCGTTGCCCGCGTGAGCGATCGAGGCTCGCAGCAGCTTCGAGTGCTTGTGGACCGCGCGAATCACGGCCGCACAGAAGACCAGAAACTGCATGTTCTGATGCGGGTTGTCACCCGGTTCGAGCAAGTTCGCCGATTCGGTGCCGAGCGACCAGTTCAGGTGCTTGCCGCTGCCGTTGATGCCGGCGAACGGCTTCTCGTGCAGCAAGCAGGCCAGGCCATACTTGGGGGCAACCTTTTGCAGCATCAACATAATCTGCTGCTGATGGTCGGTTGCGACGTTTGCGTTCTCGTAGATTGGAGCCACTTCGTACTGCGAGGGAGCGACTTCGTTGTGCCGCGTCTTGACCGGAACGCCGAGCTTGTACAGTTCACGCTCGGTTTCCAGCATGCAGGCAAGGACGCGATCTGGGATGGCACCGAAGTACTGATCCTCGAATTCCTGCCCCTTCGGCGGCTTGGCACCGAACAACGTTCGACCGCAGATGTTCAAATCGGGTCGCGAGAAATAAAAGTTGCGGTCGATCAAAAAGTACTCCTGCTCCGGTCCGCCGGTCGCGAAGACGTAGTCAGGATTGGTGTTCCCCAACGCTTTCAGTACGCGCTGAGCTTGCTTGTTGAGAGCCTGCATCGAGCGGAGCACCGGGGTCTTCTTGTCGAGAGCTTCACCGGTCCACGAGCAGAACGCCGTCGGAATACAGAGCGTCGTGCCGTTCGGATTCTCCAGAATGTATGCGGGCGACGTCACGTCCCACGCGGTGTAGCCGCGAGCTTCAAAGGTCGCACGGATACCGCCGCTGGGGAAGGAGGAAGCATCCGGCTCGCCTTGGATCAGTTGCTTACCGGTGAATTCGGAGATTGCGCTGCCGTCGCCCGTCGGGGCGAGGAACGAGTCGTGCTTCTCGGCGGTAATGCCGGTCAGCGGCTGGAAGACGTGAGCGTAGTGAGTCGCACCCTTTTCCAAGGCCCAGTCGCGCATCGCGGTGGCGACGGCGTCGGCGATGCTGGGGTCGAGCTTCTCGCCCCGCCTGATCGTGCGCTGCAGCGCCTTGAAGGCCGGCTTCGGCAGGCGTGCCCGCATTTCTTTTTCGTTGAACGTGTTGATACCGAACAGCGACGGACTGGGAACTTCACGGAAGTTCAACGGTGTGGCGTCCGACTTGTAGTTGATCACAGCGGCGATGGCAGAGGCACGAGCATTGGAAGACATTGAGCGCAACTCCTGGGACAAAACCTGGCTCGAAAAACAACAATGACTTAACGACGTCCCACGAGAAGAGTGCCCTCGAGCAACACACCCTCCCCGGAATCTCCCCTGCCGGAGCACGCTTTGTGCCGGCCCCGCGATGCTCGGCCGCAACCCACTGCGCCGCATCGCTATTTCGGAAGTCGGCCGAACTCCTGCTGACGCGGATTGCTCCGAGCCTCAGCAACCTTGCCGCCGGCTCAGGCACTCCGCCCGACTTCGCATTCGCTCTTCGCGGCGGCCGCCAAGCTCAGCGATCACCGTGAAGGGGCGGCATCCTAATAGTGCTTTCGTCCGCCTTCAACGCAGCAACGCGACAATACGACGACGGCCTCGGCGGGGTTCATTTCCACGGTTTCGCCGGTACAGTCAGCGTTCTCAAAGTCAGGATCGCAGTATGAGCTATTTCCGCATTTCCGCCGCTGAAATCGACAAATTCAAGGAGGACGGGTTCTTTATCGTCCCGAACCTGCTCGACAGCGACGAGGTCTCGCTGCTCAGCCAGATCGCTCGCGCCGATCGCGAACTGGCGTTGAAAAAGGCCACCCGCGCAGACGGCGAAGGAGGGGCGATCGACCTGGTTGTCGAGAACGAACTTCCAGACGATTCGATCTACAGCGCGATCGTCCGCAGCGAGCGAATCGTCAACGCGATGGAGGCTCTGTTGCTCGACGAGGTCTACCACTACCACCACAAGATGATCTTGAAGGAACCGCGTGTCGGTGGCGCGTGGGCTTGGCATCAGGATTACGGCTACTGGTACAACAACGGCTGTCTGTTCCCGCACTTGGCGAGCTGCATGATCGCGCTCGACAAGGCGACGCGCGAGAACGGCTGCCTGCAAGTGCTCCGCGGATCACAGCATCTCGGCCGGATCGATCACGGCAAGACCGGCGATCAAACCGGAGCCGATCTCGAGCGAGTCGCTGCCGCGTTGGAGCGATTCGAGTTGGCACACTGCGAACTTGACCCCGGTTCCGCGATTTTTTTCGACTGCAACTTGCTGCACCGCTCCGATCAAAACAAGAGCGACCATCCTCGCTGGGCGTTCATCTGCTGCTACAACTCCAAGCACAATGACCCGTACAAGGACTCCCGGCATCCACGATACTCGCCACTTGAACGTTGGGACGACACGTGCGTTGTCGATGTCGGCCGCCGACAATTGGCAGCACTCTCTGCGAACTAATCCGAAGCGCCCGCAAGGGCGGACGCTTCACTGATTTCCCGGGTTCAGGTCATTTGGAACGACCGCCCTCGCGGGCACTTCGGGTTTGTCTAGAAAGGACCATTTTCATGTCTCGCCAAATTCTGCGAACTCTGCTGGGCTTCTTGATCCTGACTTCTACCGCTTTCGCATTACGGGCCGCCGACCCCGTCGCCAGCGAGAAGGGGAAACTCAGCGACGACAAGTCGACGCGCTGGTTTGATCTGCGAGTACTCAAAGTCGAAGGCCAAGCGTGGACGGAAACGAAGGCTCCATTCGACCGCTTCCCAGCCAAGGCGGAGAAAACCGTCCGCGCGGGGGTGTGGGGACTGAGCCAGCATTCGACCGGTCTGTGTGCTCGGTTCGAGACGAATGCCGCGTCGATCAAAGCCAAGTGGACATTGACTTCGGCGAAGCTGGAGATGCCACACATGCCGGCCACGGGAGTCAGCGGACTCGATTTGTACGTCCGCTCGGAAGACGGTTTCTGGCGCTGGCTGGCGAACGGCCGGCCCTCGGCTCAGACGAACGAGACGACGTTGGTCTCCACTCTTCCGCCGTTGCGAAAGCCGTCGGAGACACGCGAGTTCTTGCTGTACCTGCCGCTCTACAACGGAGTCAGTTCGGTCGAGATCGGCTTGCCCACCGACGCAAAGCTGTTGAAAGCCGAGCCGTACAAAAACGAGGACGGCTCTCTGCGCAAACCGATCGTGTTTTACGGCACGTCGATCACGCAAGGGGGCTGTGCGTCTCGGCCAGGGATGGTCCACACGGCAATTCTTCAACGGCGGCTGGATCATCCGGTCGTGAATCTTGGCTTCAGCGGCAACGGCAAGATGGAGATGGAAGTGGTCGAATTGATGGCCGAGATCGACGCCTCGTGCTACGTCATTGATTGCCTGCCGAACCTTGAACCTAAAGAGGTCGCTGAGCGAACCGAACCGTTGGTGCTCGCGCTCCGCAAGGCTCGGCCCAAGACGCCGATCCTGCTTGTCGAAGATCGTAGCTACAGCGACTCGTTCCTCGTCACGTCGAAGCGCGAGCGAAACGAATACAGTCGCCACGCACTGCATTCAGCACATGCTCGCCTGCGTGGCGACGGAATCGAGGGACTGTTCTATCTCGATGGCGATTTCCTGCTGGGCCCGGACAACGAGGGGACGGTCGATAGTTCGCATCCCACCGATCTCGGCTTCTTCCGCCAAGCGGATGCCTTTGAGCAAGTCTTGCGACCGATCCTGTTCGGGGAGAAATGACGAATTCCAAATGTAGAATGACAAATCTTCTTTTCGTCATACGTCATTCGTTGTTCACGTCACGCACCGCCTTGACGGTCGAAAGAGGGCACTCGTATCATCGTTTGCCTTTGACCAAAATCTGCGGAAAGTCCTTGGAATATCTCGCTGAAAGTTCGACATGAAACCTGAGCCAATGCAACACGCCAGTGCCCTGCCGAATACCCAGTCGCCGCTGGTTAAGTGGCTCGACCAGTATGGCAACGGAGCGACGATCGTTGCCTGCGTAGCGATGATCGGCGGAGCGATCTGGTACTCCTACACCCGCACGTCGTCGGCTCGCAGCGAGTCAGCGTGGGCCCAATACAGTCAGGCTCGCACCGCCGAAGACTTCGGCAACATCGCCGACGTCTTCTCAAACACGGAAGTCGGCACTTGGGCACGCTTGGGCGAAGGGGAGCGATTGGTCGATTCCGGCATTTCGCTGATGTTCACCGATCGCGAAGCGGCGTTGGGAGAGCTCAAGAAAGCGGACGAGGCATTTGGAAAAGTGCTCGGCAACATGTCTGGTCCCGAAGTCGCTCGTGAGCGGGCTGCGTGGGGCTTGGCGAAGTCGACCGAAGCCCAGTCTGACGGCGACACTGCCAAGTCCATCGAAGGCTACGCCGCACTGCTCAACCAATTCCCGAAGTCGATCTACAAAGCTGCGGCCGAAGAACGGATCGAGTCTCTCAAGTCGCCGGAAGCCAAAGAATTTTACGCCTGGTTTCACAAGCAGAGTCCGAAGCCGGCCGATCTCAAGAAGCCCAAAGATGGACTGCCAGAGGGCCACCCGCCGATCGACTCGTTGCCGGATAACAAGCCGGACGGAGAGAAGACGAAATCGGAAGACCAGACGAAGTCATCGGAAGTCGAAAGCCCGGTCGTCGCCAAGTTGAAAGCTGAGATCGAAGTCGATTGGAAGAAGATGCCGCTGCAAGATGCCGTCAAATCCATCGCAGAGAAGTGCGAGATCGAAATTGATCTCGACGGCGAGGCTCTTAAGGCGTCAGGGTTCACCAAGGACATGGAGCAAAATCTAACGCTCGGCAAAGTGACCGGCTTGGCTGCGATCGACGCGATCCTCCAGAAGTCCGAGAAGGAAAGACCCGGGCGAGGGATGGTATTGGTCATTCGAGACGAGGAAAAAAAAGCTCTCATCACGACGGCCGAGTTTGCCAAGAAGAACGAGCAAACGCCGTTCGAGTTCTCCAAGCCGGCCGATGCCGATCCTCCCAAGCTTGAGGCGCCCAAACAAGACACGCCCAAGTCGGAGCCGGCGAAGGATGAAAAGCCGAAGTCGGATGACAAGCCTACGGAGAGCAAGGACAAGGATGCCCCGGCGGAATCGAAATGAACCGGCCGCAATCGAGCACCGACGAGGAAGAGTCTCTGGTCGCCGAGTCGGATTTGCTTGAGGGAGCGGACGAATCGGATGCTGTCGCCGAGAATACGGAATCTCTGGCGGTCACACTTTCGTCCGAACCAGTTCGCGTCGTGGTCGAAGCTCGAGCCCATGGATGGCGAGTCGATCATTATCTGTCGCGACTGTTCCCCAACTACAGCCGCGCATTGTTTCAGAAAGCCCTCGAGCAGAAATCGGTCGTGCTCAATGGGCTGCCGGTCAAAGCCGCTCGGAGGTTGCGGGTGAACGACGTGCTTGATGTCCGCCTGCCCGAACTCCCCGATAGCAGCTTGCCGCCGGAAGACATTCCGATCGACGTGCTGTTCGAGGACGAGCATCTCGTGGTGCTCAACAAGCCGGCGAACATGATCACGCACCCCGGCAAGGGGCATTATCGTGGCACACTGGCGGGTGCGTTGCAGTTTCACTTCAACCAGCTCAGCAACGTCGCGGGACAACTTCGGCCGGGGATCGTGCATCGGCTCGACAAGGATACCAGTGGTGTCATCGTCATCGCCAAGAACAATCAGGTCCACTGCAAGCTCAGCGAGCAGTTCGAGGCCCGCACAACGGTCAAAGAATACCGAGCGATCGTCTGGGGCGAGGTCGCTCAGGACAGCGGCATCATCGATACGCACGTTCGTATCAACCCGAAAGTCCGCGAGAAGATGCAGGTCTGTGAGGCCGAGGGGAATGCTCGCCAGGCGATCACGCACTTCGAGGTCGCCGAACGCTTTCACGGATTCACGTTCATGCACCTCAAACCAAAGACTGGCCGCACGCACCAACTGCGTTTGCACATGTCGCACCTCGGCCACTCGATCGTCGCCGACGAACTGTACGGTGGCGGCAAATGTCTGCGGGTTGCCGATGTCGACGGTCGTGTCGTTCAGGCGGAACGAGAGACGTTGCTCTCTCGCAAAGCCGAGTCCGCCGCCAAGAAGTCCGGCTTCGAGTCGGTGGTAGACACGTTCGACGACGTCCTCATTCGCCGCCAAGCTCTCCACGCCTTTCGATTGAGCTTTCGGCATCCGGAGAGTGGAATACCAATGACGTTTGAAGCGCCGTGGCCCCTCGATTTTCAACAAACACTGGAGTCGCTTCGCCAGAACAAATGCTGAAGTACATTGCAGGCCGGTTGTCGGTGATCCGTCGTCCGTTGTGACTGACCACTGACCATTGAGAAAGGACTAATACCCATGAAGCTCGCCAAAGTTCGTCTGAAGGATGGTTCTGTCCGCGTGGCCAGTGTCGAAGATCAATCCTTGCGGTTGCTCGATCTGTCACGCTCGGCGACGATTCATTGCCTCGCTGACATCCTCAACGAAGCCGATCCTTCCGCGCTGGCTCGATTGCTGATCGACGACACGAGCGAACCATTGTCGGCCAGCGCAGTGCGGTTTCTCGCTCCGATCGACTCGCAAGAAGTTTGGGCCGCAGGAGTCACCTACAAGCGCAGCCAGGTCGCGCGGATGGAAGAATCCGAGTCCGGGGCGTCGCACTACGACAAGGTCTACACGGCACCACGGCCGGAGATTTTCTACAAGGGGAACGCCCGCCGCACCTCTGGCCCCAGCGAACCGGTACGGGTTCGAGCCGACAGCCATTGGACCGTGCCAGAGCCGGAGTTCACGCTCGTCGTGTCACCAAAGGGGAAGCTGGTCGGCTACACGATCGGCAACGACATGTCGGCCCGCGACATCGAGGGTGAGAACCCGCTCTATTTGCCACAGGCGAAGGTCTACAACCAATGCTGTGCTCTCGGCCCGTGCGTACTGCTGGCCGATCAGCCTCTCGATCGCGATGCGACCAAGGTCATGCTGACGATTCATCGCGCTGGCCGCGAAGCGTTCCGAGGTGAAACCCATCTGGGCATGATCGTTCGCGGGTGGGACGAACTGATTGGGTGGTTGACTCGCGAAAACGACATTCCGGAAGGGGCATTCCTGTTGACAGGGACCGGCGTCGTTCCGCCCGATGAATTCACGCTCGAAGACGGCGACAGCGTGTCGATCGAGATCACCGGAATTGGGACGCTGACGAATCCAGTCGTCAAATCCAAGGTGTAGGGGATACGTCTCTCATCCAACCGACGCACGAAGCGTCGGTCATAAACAACATCAGCCCGGCCGCATCCGAACGGCCAGGCTGATGCATGTTCTAAACAATTCCAACGTGTCTTTGTCGCCAACAACCCGCCGAGCTCCCCCCGCCGTGAAGAGCCTGCGATCCGTGGCTGCCCGCCGTGACCGAGTCACGAGCGAACAGTCGTAACAACCTGAGTTGTCCTCCGTGTTGACATAACCCGGCAGTTGTCCGCGAACGACTCCCACTCGAATGCGGCATCCGGTTCAGCAATTCGGTTGGGGGTCGGAATTGCGGCGGTAGCGTATCGGTCGCCTGTGGAAATGCAACGAACATTTCATGTCGATTTTTCGACCACGATTTTGAACTTGCAAATCACAGTGCTCCTTCTTACTGAGCTACTTTGTGAGCGTCCCTTTCGAGGACGGCACACCGGCTTGTCGCGGATCAATCACGATCGCTTGGCGCAGCACGCGAGCGGTACCTTTGAAACACGCTTCGCTGATATGATGACTGTTTTGCCCGTGATGCAACACGAGATGCAGATTCAATAGCGCGTTGGCGGCGACTGCTTCCCAGAAGACCGGGACCAACTGGCAATCGAATTCGCCAATCTTCTCGGTCGGGAAATCAACGCGGAACACGAATGCCATGCGTCCGCTCAAATCGACGGCCGAGGTGACCAGTGTTTCTTCCATCGGCAGCGCGATACTGCCGTAGCGCACAATTCCCTTCTTGTCACCGAGCGCTTCGGCCAACGCTTTGCCGAGACAGATGCCGGTGTCTTCGACCGTGTGGTGATGATCAACATGCAGGTCGCCCGTCGCCTTGACGGTCAGGTCCATCAACGAATGCTTCGCGAGCAGCGTCAGCATGTGATCGAAGAAGCCGACTCCGGTGTCGATCTGCGCTTGACCAGAACCATCCAGATCGAGCGACAAGTCGATGGTCGTTTCAGCGGTCTGCCGGTGAATTTTGGCGGTGCGTGGCATGGAGAAATGTTTACAGCTAGAGGCGAGAAATCAGGCGGCACAATCTTTGTCGGCGGGTTTCGCGGGTTCGGATCGAGCCTTCGCGGGAGCGGCCGGAGCCGTCGGCTTCGACGAATTGCTCGGTGCAACTTGCGACTTTCCTGCCTGTGATTGATCGACGACCACGAACAAAACTTGCATGGGTCGTTGAGCGGTCGGAGCCCGGTCAGCGTTCTTTTCGAGTGCCATCTGCGAACGGTTCGCGTTTCGTGACGGGCCGCGATTGCGAGTCTGCTGGCTCACTTGATTCTGTACCAAGGCCTCGCGCGAAACTTCGAATGCGAACTGTTTTGTCGGCTGATCCTTTGAATCTTGCGACTCCTTGCCGCCAGCCGAAGCCCCCTTTCGGGCGATCTTCGAGGTCGCGGGACCGGTCTCAAGATTCCTTTTTTCGGCGACAATGGGCGCGGGAGCCGCAAATCGGCGGGCGATCGCCTGCGAGTCGAGTCCACTACTGACCTCGTTCAACTGAGCCAGCTCGATCGGCTGATCGACTTTCAAACTTTGGAGGAAGTTCTCGTCGCGAAGCTTCCTTAACGTCGCGGTGAGTTGTTCGGCATCCGTTTCGATAAAGACCGCGTGCAGTTGGTCGGAAGGGGCATTTGGAGATTTGGCAAAGTCTGATTTCTTGTCGGCAATCGCATCAGCACGCCCGTTATTGCCGAACAACAACTGCAACCCGGCCTGGCCCTCTTGACGATCGACAATGGTTAGCCAGACCACGGCCACTTCGTTTCCCTCGGTTCGCATCGCACGGACACTATCACCAACTCCGGCACCCCGTAGCGCCTCTTGATCGAAGAAGATGACGCCCGACTCAGGCGAGGCGATCGTCGATGACGAACTCGCAACGTCGCGCCGCCCATTGACGGCGATCGAATTGTTTTCGGCAGCACCGGCCAGCGCACCGCTGTTTCGTAATTCGGTCGCCGATGTGTCGGCTGTCATCGGCAGTGGGGCGGCCTCTCCACCGAAAGTGGCACCTCGCGGCGACGCCTCCGCAACGGCGAATTGCTTACCGAGAGCAGCGTCTTGCCTCTGAACTTGCGTGATGCTCGGACTGCCTCGGTCGTCCATCGCTCGAACCAGCAACAGCAAGCCAGCGGCGGAGGTCAGCACTGCGACTGCTCCGACCCAGCGACGCGCCGAACCGGCGCTGCTCGCCGCGACTCGCGTCGGGGCACACGCGTTGTCGTCTCGATGGGATGGAATCAGCATTTCGCGTTCGATCGCCTGCAAGACCTGATTCGGAAACTCCAACGGCAGACGCTCACGCGGCAGATTCTTCAGAAGGGTGGAGACCTGTTGGATCTCAGACAATTCACGGCGAGCCTCGGCGGACGTCGCCAATCGCTGCTCGACGACCGCACACTCAGCGGGATTCAATTCGCCGTCATGAAAGGGACTCAGCAGGTTGTCGGCAGGGAGGGCCATCTCAGTCGTCTACTTCGGAAGGTCAAAACGGAAGCATGAGCAGAATGTCGGAATCTGTCAGTTTCGGCAGGGCTGCTCTGACAAGCGGCCGATTCAGAAAGTTCCCACGGCCACGAGCGTTGCGAAAAAACGCTGTTATTTCAATGCCGAAGTCCTGAATCGCCAGCCACGAAGACCCAGGTTGAGCCCTTTTTCGCCGGTTCGCTACAAGCCTGCCGAAAAAGTCCGCCTTGTGAGTACGGTGCCTCGGCAATGCAGCGAATCCGGCTAGTCGGTGTGGCCCGGCGAGCAGTTATCGGGACTTGTTCTGGATCGCATCGTGCTCTGTATCGCGGCAGCTTTCGCAACGCATTTGCCAACGTCGTGATCAGGCTGATTCTCATTGAAATCCTGACCCTTGCCGAAGCCAGCAGGGCCGACCGGCAAGTGGGGAATGACATGCCGCAGCTAGACACCGAAGCCGATGGCGGAGAATGAACGACTTGGAGCGGCTCCGCGTTTCCACTCGCTCCGCACTCGTTTCGAGATCAGGCCAATCGTCCCGCTTTGACGACTCCCGCTTGCATCACCGCGAGGAACTTCGAGCGGTCGCGAAGCACGCCGATGTTCTTGACGACGTCTCCGTCCACGATCAACAGGTCGGCGAGTTTGCCAACTTCGACAGTTCCAAACTCGTCGCCGCGGCCCATGATTTCCGCTCCGGTCTTTGTCGCGCACTTGATGACCGTCAGCGGGTCGATGCCGACGAAGTTGACGAAGAACTCCAGTTCCTTGGCGTAGTCGCCGTGCGGATTCCAGGCGAAGCCGTAATCGCCACCCATGCCCAGCCGGCCTCCGGCTTTCAGAATGCGGCGAGCGGATTCGGCACCGCCATCGAGCGTTTCTTGATGGCCGTCGATTACCTTTTGAGGGAGTCCGAATTCCGGGCCGCGTTCGATGCTGGCGAGTTCAAAGTACAGCGCGGGAACACACGGCACGTCTCGTTGCAGCAACAGTTCCAACGCTTCGTCGTCCATGAACGTGCCATGCTCGATCGCGTCGTAGCCGGCTCGCAGTGCGTTCTTGATTCCTTCAGTGGCTCGGCAGTGACCGGTCACTTTCTTGCCGTGGTTATGAGCAGTCGCGACGACGGCGTGCATCTCCTCAAACGTCATGCAGAGCGTGTGATGATCGTTCGTATCCGGCGCGGCTGCGTCGCCAGTCGGGTACGTCTTGATCCACTCGATGCCATCTTTGACCAATTTTCGCACGGCGGCGCGAGCCTCTTCCGGTCCGTTGACCAACAAGATCAAGCCTTCCATGCCGATTTTGCGGAAGTCCGGATTCCAGTCCATCAGTCCGCCGACGCCGCAGATCTCTCGGCCACTCGAAGCCAGTCGCGGGCCGAGCATGATGTCGTTCTCGATCGCCTTTTTCAGCCAGACGTCGATGTTGAACAAGCTGCCGCCGCTGCGAGCCGCCGTGTAGCCGCACTCCAACGCGAGCTTGGCGTTTGCCGCCGCCAGCAGCGTGACGTACTCGACCGGGTACTTGATATCGAGGTCTTCCAGCGCCGCGACGTTGAAGTACGTCGGATGAAAGTGTGCCTCGACCAGCCCCGGCATGATCGTTCCGCCGTGAGCATCGATGACTGTTGCCTCGCGCGAGAGTAGCGGAGCATTCTCTTCCCTGCCGACGAAAGTGAATTTGCCGTCGTCAATGACGACGACACCGCCGGAGAGCGGTGAGGCACCTGTGCCGTCGACGATCTGGCCGTTGCGGATGAGCGTTGTACCGGTCGCGGTTTGCATGTGTGACTCACGTTAGAGCGCGGTGTGTCAGCACCACTTTGCTCCCCAAACGTTACGTTTCTGCGTGAGGCCGCTTTCACGCAGAGACGCAAAGCGCGCAGGGAAAGACAATCCAAAGCGGTGCTGACACACCGCACTCCCAAAGTCATTCGGGCAGCCGTCCACGTTCGATCTTTGGAAACTCGCCGGTGCAGGCTTTCATGAATTCGACGAGGTCGGCTTTGTCTTCGGGCTTGAGATCCAGCTTTTTGATCTTGGTGCTGAGCCATTGATTCGGCGTGCCACCTTTGGCGTAGTGCTCGACGACCTCTTCGAGTGTTTTTTGGGTGCCGTCGTGCATGTACGGAGCAGAGAGCGCGACGTTGCGGATCGTTGGCGTTTTAAATGCGCCCTTGTCCTCTTCTTTGTTCGAGACCACAAAGCGTCCAAGGTCCGGTGTTTCGGCCGTCATGCCGACACCGAGATTGTGGTATTTCTCGTCGGCGAGGTTGGCACCGACGTGACATGCAGTGCAGCCGACCTTCTCATTGAAGAAGAGGTCGCGGCCTCGGACGGCACTCTCGGACATCGGATGTGCGTCGGCGGCAGCTTTTGCGGATTGATATTTGGCGTAGGCTTCCGGGTCGTCTTCCTTAAGGGCGTCCAGGTCCGCTGGCTTCATAGCGAGGAATGGTCGCACCCCTTCGTAGTAATCAAATGGAGCTGGACCGGAAACGATGGCGCGTTCAAAGGTCGCGATCGCGCGGCCGATGTTGTCGATGGTCACTCCATCGTCGCCAAAGATCACTCGGAATTGCATCTCGTAGCCGGGAATGCCCGCAATGGTCTCGACGGCTTTCTCATGGGTGTTGCCCATCTCGATCGGATTAGCGATCGGGCCGACGGCCTGAGCTTCCAGCGAGGCGGCGCGACCATCCCAAAACTGTGCGCCGCTGACGATACGGTTGTAGCTGACAGGCGAGTTGCGTCCCCCCATTTGTCCGGCAATGCCGACACCGAATTGCGTGTGCTTGGCGAAGCCTTCATCGGGATCATGACAGCTCGCGCACGAGATCGTGCTGTCAGCCGAGAGTCGCTTGTCGAAGTAGAGTTGCCGGCCGAGTTCGATCTTCGCGCGAGTCATCAAATTGTCCGCGATCCCCTGCACTTGGCTCGTCCCCGCCATCAGCCCCAGTGGCAGAACAATCTCCAGCGGCACATGGTTCTCTGGTTTTTCCAGCCAGGCCTGAATTTGATCGGACGTCAGTGATCCCTCGCCGGGAATCCCTGCCGTCAATTCCGGCGATCCCAAAATCACCTCAGCCGAGGCCGCATCATCCTTCGGGACAGAAGGCTTTTCGGCCGAGCCGATGGATGCGGTTGCCTCTTGCGAGACCGTCGATGGGCCTTTCGACGACGACGAGACGGGCGCGGATTCCTGCGCGCATCCGGAAAAAGTCAAACTCATCAGGCTGATGCTCAGCCCACACAGTGCTCGCAGTGGCATCCTCATGATCGCTCCCTCTCTCGCAAATTGCCGACCATCGTGTCTCATCGACCGACTCATCGGGTTGGACGCGATGATACAGGAGGACCGCGACGATGTCCCGCAAACGAGGGGGCTCGAGCTCTAACGCAGGGTGTCGATCGATCGATTCGGCGATTCGACGGGAGGCGCGGTCAACGGCTGCGGCTGATGAAACTCCTGTACACTCGGAGACGCAAACAACTGAAGTCGCAAATCCAGAATTCCCTCGGCAGCCGGCAACGAGACATTGCCAAGCTCCTCGAACCAGACTTGTCGCTCGTCGTCGGATGCCTGCGGAAACTTCGTCGCGATGAGTTTTCGCAGCAGGTCCTGCTTCCTGGCCGGATCGTCCGCGAGTTCAAGTCCAAATGGGGGGCGGCGGGGAGCAAATTCCTCCAGGTCTTCCAGAGGAGTCACCACGGCGGATGTCTCAGCGTTTACTTCGCGCGAACCCGCGTTGCCAATCACCCAGCGGTGCAGCACGAAATTCGCGGCGACAACCCCGCAGACCAGAACCAGTCCCAACGACGCCTGAATCGCCATGTCACGACGTGTCATCTTCGCCTCCTTGCGAAAGGCTCGCGCGCAGCGAGCTTAACCGATTGTCACTATGGACGAACGCTACCGCGCGCCCACAAAACCGACAAGACAGATCGGCGACACCACAGCCTGCGACTGCTCCAGTTTTTGGATGTCGTGCATCACGCCAAGCGGCATATACAGGAGCAACTCGATCAGATTGTTTTGGCCGACCGCTTTATGCCTGGTCCCGCGCGGGACGTAAACGATCACGGCCTTGTGAAGTTCGATCTCAGTGCCGTCGAGCGTCATCGTCCCTCGGCCGTCGATGACGTAATAGAACTCGTCGATGTGCTCGTGAGTGTGCCACTTGGCGTCGTAAATCCGCACCTGATGCACCTCCCCCGCCGTGCCGTCATTCTCTTCGATCAGGCACCGAATCTCGCCACACGTCTCCGCCCAAGGTATGACGTCGGCCGGATCGCAATGGAGAAAAATGGCAAGTTGCGTCGTCGAAAAGTTCCCTCGTAAGGTTTGTATCCCCTTTGTGCCTTCTTGCCGTTGTGGTTCTATTATTGACCGCAAAAGCGCGAAGGCACAAAGAAGTGGCAGACGAAGTCGCGTCGGGTGGAATTCAACCGCATGCTTTCGATTCCCACGGCTCCGTGGACGCATCACATCGGTGACGTGCTCGCTTGGATGAATTGCGGAGAAGCAAAGGCCGCAGAAGAAAACTGTACTGCTCGTACATTCGCTGATTTGGGTCGGTGAGTTTCATCTGCTGCGCCGCCGAGTATATTTCAACCACCGCCGTGTGCTTCTGCTGGATGAATTCGTCCTTCTTCCTGCCTTTCACTTTAGAAACACAAATAATGAACACAACTTGTTGTGGCCTGTTCTGTCTTCCTCGATGCCCACGCTTGCCGCTTAGTCTGGTGCTGACATTCGCTCTGTGCACCGTGGCTCGCGGGCAGTCTTCTACGAAGCCTGAGTTTCAGTATGAAGTGGGCGATGTCCGTGTGAGCATCCCCACGGCGGATGAACCGCGGGTGAAATCGTTTGGCAAGGAGTCATTGCAGGCAGCGGCGAAATATCTGGAAACGGGGGCGGCGAGTTGGTTACAGCGGGACAAAGCCTGCGTGAACTGTCACACCACCGGTCCCTACATGACGGACTACACCGCGTGGTCGCGGAGATTCGGTCAGCCCAACGAAGCGGTGTTGAAAAACTTCGTCAAGGCGGTGCCGAAGGAAATCGAAGCGGTGCGGGAGACAGAGACAAAAGGTTTTAAGTTTTATCCCGGCGCGTTCTTCGCCGTGTGGCGGACCGCTGGACTCGCCGAGTGGGACCGCCACGTCACCGGAAAACTCTCGGAACCAACCGAGCGTTCGTTCAGAGATATGTTCGCGCGCCAATCGGAGAACGGCGCGTTTGTCAGTCACGGCGAAGTCGAGATTCCGCATATCACCACCGATTTTGAACTCTCACTGCAAGCCGCGCGAGCCATCACGGCCGCTCCCGGTTGGCTAGCGGGGCTGAAGGACGAAACGCTGACCGCTGGCGTCGAAAAGCTGAAACAGTATCTTCGCACTTCGCCGCCGAAGAACGATTTCGATCGCGTTTTGAAATTGCAGCTGGCTCATTACCTGCCCGACTTGGTTTCGTGTTCGGATCGTGACGCCGCGCTAGCTTTGCTGACCTCGAAGCAACACGCCGACGGTGGCTGGAGCACGCGCGACATGTCGCCAGTCAACGATTGGCACTATGAAATGAGCCCGTTTGTGCTGAAACTCATTCAGAACCTGCCCGATGCCGACAAGCCGGAGAGCGATGCCTACATGACCGCGCTGGCCATCGTGCTGTTTCGGCAGAGCAACATTCCTGTTTGTGACCCGCGGATTCAGAAAGGTTTAACTTGGCTGAAGCGCGAGCAACGCGAGAGCGGCCGCTGGTGGATGCACTCGCTCTATCGCGGTAACTACCACTACACGACCTACATCGCCACGATCCAGGCCATCAAGGCTCTCGAACTCTGCGGCGAGCTCGACGCGCTGACGGCGAAATCGAACTGACGAGACGATGCCTCAGACCGTCAACGAAAACGTCCTCACTTCTTCCACAACCGTTCCTTGAGCTGCGGGAACAACTCCAGAGCGTTGTCGCGCATGATTTGGCGGCCGATGCGATGGGCGTGGTCTTCGAGCAAATCGCCGCGTTCGACTTTTTCGGCGAGGACTTCGGCGATGCACATGCGAGTTAGCTCGGTCGAGCCGTAGATGCCTTCGCCGTGGTTGCAGTCGCCGCCCCACATGATGCGGGTTGAGGGCATTTGTTCCAACCATTCGTGGTAGGCCCGTTTGCCCATCGAATAGCTGAGGCTGGGCAGCCAGACGCTGTCGATCCAGACGTGGTTCCAATGCCGCAGCAGGATTGCGCCGGTTTCGCCGACCCACGGGTAGCCGCCGTGGAACAAGATGAACTTCGTTTTCAAATTCGCTTCGATCAAATCGACCAGCAGCAGCGGGTTCGAGCTTTGAATGCGGCCGTGGCCGGTGTGAATCTGGAACGGCAGTTCGTATTTCGCGCTCAGTTCGCAGACGCGCCAGAAGACGAAGTCCTCGAAGTCCTTGATCTGCTCCGGCGTGAGCGTCGTGCGACGTTTGCCGAACGCGGCCTCGGCCCGCTCCTTCGGCACGTTGTCGAACTCCAGCGTCCGCTGATACGCCAGCGTGCTCTTCAGGCAGACGGCCCCTTTGTCCTTCGCTTCGAGAAACAGCCGGTCGAGCACCTTCAGAAAATCGTCCACTGAGTTCATCGGCAGGCCGTGCTTCGTCGCGAACTCATACGGGCTGTCGAACGGGTTTTCGGGTCCGTATTCACTCGCGTGAAACCCTCGCACCAGCGACGTGATGTTGAACACGATCACTTCAAACGGATACGACTTCTCAAACGCGAGCCGCGCCCAATACGGATCGTTGAACATCAGTTCGATATTGGCCTTCTCTGTGACGACGTGGTGCAGCCACTTCTGGTCGCGGTAGTTGTCAAAAATTTTGCGATCCAATTCGCGAGCCTGCTCATCGGTCACGCGATCCCAATCGACGCCGTACAAATCCTTCAGCGCGATCTGCGTGTAGCGGTAAAAGCTGGTCGCTCGCGAGTTGTCCCAATCGTCCTTCGCGTCCTTCCACCAATCATCGAACTCCATCTTCGGCTGCCACGGTGTCAGCCGTCCCACTTGAGGCCAATAGCTGTTCCCCCAAATGCTGGCGACGTTCATTCCCTTGCCGCGCGACGTCTCACGCAACCCCGGCAGCCGATCAAACGGCCAAAGATGATCGTGCGTGTCAATGGCCGGCACCGCATCGATCTTCAACTTGATTCGCTTGTAGATTTCGGTCTGCCGTGTGGCTTGAGCAGAAAGGCGACCTGCCGAGGCGAACAACATGCCACATAGTGCTGCGATGAACAACGTCCGCGGGATCATGGCTTGTCTCCTCTTAACTCAATAAGTTCGATGTCGCTCCGATTAGATTTGAGGAATCTTGCGTTCTTCGTTCCCTTCGTTTTCTTCTGTTCATTCCGTTGTTGTTGAGAGCAGCTGGAATCACCGGCCTGGGACATCGTAAACGGGATCGCCTTGAGTTTGCGAATGAGTCACTTGGTTCTATAACCCAGATCCGCTTCGGTGAGAAATTTGACGGAGTTCACGATGATGCTGACGACGAATGAGTTGAGAGTTCGGATTGCGTCTGTGCCGCGAACGCCGCTGGCTCACTTGCCGACGCCGCTGGAATTGTTACCGCGGTTCAGCCAGGCCGTTTGCCCGAATGGACCGCGTGTGTGGATCAAACGCGATGATTGCACAGGCCTGCTGTTCGGTGGGAACAAAGCGAGGCACAACGAGTTTCTGATCGCTGATGCGCTGGCCAAGGGGGCCGACTTGGTCGTCTGGGGTGCGGGAGTCCAGAGCAACAATTGCCGTCAGACGGCCGCCGCCTGTGCAAAGGTCGGTCTCGATATCCATTTGGTTCTGGGTCGCGGCAAGCCGGCCCATGGGCCGGATGTTGTGCAAGGAAATTTGTTGCTCGACCAGATCGTCGGCGCGAGTGTCGAGATCGTCGAAGAAGCGGTCGGTCCGGCACTGGATCGAAAGATCTCTGAGACGGCCGATAAGTTCCGAGCGAAAGGCCGCAAGGTCTACGTCTGGGATCGGCCAATTGTGTTGCCGCTCGCAGCGCTCAGCTACACGCTGTGCGTGGCAGAAATTGTTGAGCAATCAACCGCCAGTGGTTTTGAACCGGCGGCGATTTACGTTTCTTCGTCCGGGTCGACCGGGGCCGGCGTGGCGCTCGGGGCGAAAGCGTTGGGCCTGCCTTATCCCGTGAAGAGCATCGCTCCGATGATCTGGCCGTGGGACAGCCAGCAAGAGTTGTCAGCGACAGCGAATCGTGCTGCGGAGTTGGTCGGCATCGAAACTCGACTGACACCCGACGACATACTCTTCATCGGCGAGTACCTCGGTCCTGGCTATGGCCAGCCTTCGGATGCGGGGGTCGAGGCGATGACATTGCTCGCGCGGACCGAAGGGCTCTTGGTCGAACACGTTTACACGGCAAAGGCTCTTTCGGGGCTGATCGACCACATTCGCGCCGGCCAATTTCGAGCGGATCAGGACATCGTTTTTGTCCACACGGGCGGCACCCCAGCGATCTTCGCAGAGGCGGACATGCTGGCGGCGCGGATTCCTCGGCGCGAATTGAGCTGAGCGAGAATCAGCAGCTTGGAGTCCTGGACCACATTACTTCTGAGTGTCAGCCAGCTTTTTGGCGAGCGGTTTCCAGTCCACTTGCGGCGCGTCGGCCCAGAGGTGTTCGAGGTCGTAAAGTTCGCGGCCCTCGGGCGAGAAAACGTGCAGGACGATGTCGCCGTAGTCTTGCAAAATCCAAGTTTCGGAATTGCGACCTTCGACGCCAACCCGTGGACGACTGCCTCGTTTCTTCATCAACTGCTCGACCTCCTCGGCGATGGCACGCATCTGGCGTCCGCTGGTCGCAGTCGTGATCACAAAGAAATCCACGATGGGCGTGACCTGAGTCATATCGAGGACGAGGGAGTCTTTGCCCTTGAGGTCGGTGCAGGCTTGCGCGGCCAAGCTGGCGAGTTCGCGGCTGGCTTGCTGACGCTCGGCAATAGCGGGTTCGCTAGGTTTGGAACGAACGGAGGTGGCGATGGGATCACTCCGAGTCTTCGTGGTTCAAAAAAGATTCAAAAACGAACCCGGCCAACATCACTCGCGAAGCGAATACTTCGACGGGCGAGATTGGCCGAGGATATGCTCTCGGTTCAACAACCGAGCTGCAAGTAGACCGCCGGATTATGAAGAACCGTATTTGCGACTAAAGTCCTGTTGAAGATTCGGTACGCGGTTGAGTTCCTTTTCCCACAGATCTTTGAGCGGGAACACTTCGGGCTGGACCTGATTCTTCAATTGATAAATCTTCTGCCAAAGCATGATGCCCCAGAGTCCCTCTTCCATCGTGGAGTCATCGCTGCCAAGTTCTTTGTAGGCCTCCAGCATGATTTTGAAACGACCGAGGCCCGACTCCAAAACTTCTTGCGCGGCGTCAATGTCGCCCTTTTTGAAAAGCTCTTCACCCTCAAAAAGATCGCTATGCACACGAGTGGTGTTCAGCTGCTTTTCCGAGTGCGCCTTCGTCCTCCAAAATCGATAGTTGCTTACGTTTTGATACAAATCGATTTCGCGTTCCACATGACTTCGGTCCTTGCCGGACGCCGAGACAATCTGTTCCATCGCGGATTCTGAGGCGGGAGCTTCCATGAAGATCTCGCAATCGCCGGTTTGAAACCGCATCTGACCGAACACGTCGACCCAGTCGTGGTAGGCATCATCCCACGCCTTCCGAGTGGTTTCGTCAAATTGACCTTCGCGCTGCAATGCTTCCGCATAGTCCAGCTGTGAACGAGCCGGGTACGAGCGGAACAGACAGTCCATCATGATGTGTTGCTCGTGATGCTCTTCCTTTTCGTTGGCTTTCAAAAACCAGTCCTTCGCGGCCAGATAATTGTCCTTCCGATCGGGATTAATTTCGCTGTCTGGTCCGCCGTCGTAGCGTTCCTTGTCGGGATCCTCTTTGAAGAATTTGCGGAACTGCTTCCATTCGTCGGAGCGGCCAATCTTCTTACCCAGTGTGTTGCCGGTGTCCCAGTAGACTTCCGGATCCAGACGATTGCGCTCTGCACCTTGCATCAGGAACTTCGCACCCTCCTTCACCCAGAAGTAACGATCCTCGACGGCGTCCCATTCCGCCGACACGTTGTAGGCCAAGTTCCAACCGAGATAGCGCCACACCTGAATGTAGTGCGGCTGCAACAGGATGACCGACTCGGTCGTGGCTCGCATCTGCGCCCACTGCTTTTGATCTCTCTGCGTGTCAAGTTGCATTCGCAACAGGTTCACGGCGACACCGCGCATCCCCAGCAAGACCAAATTCATGGTGGCACTCGTGGGATCAACCTTTCCCAGGGTGCTTTCCCCCAAGTCGTTTTCCTGCCGCAATTTTGCGAGCATCCCGCCGGAGTCGGCTTCGTCGGTCGCCGGCATTCCTAACACAATGATGGGCAGCATCAACACGACCATGCCGACCAGATACGCCAGTTTGCGCTGCTGCGCGGTGAGTTGTTCAATCATTTTGCTTCCAACTCTCTCAACGTCAGGCTGTAGTAGCCAATCAACAACGAAGGAACCAAGTACCCAATCGTGATGGCCAAGCTGCGGAAAATCGCCACGTTCCAGGGGACATCAAATCCATTCGCGACATAAGGTGACATGACGAACGAACTGAGATCTGGGATCAAATGCTGCATCAGCCACAAGCCACCGAGCATGAAGTTGTCGATGGATTGCATAATCTTGATGCCAATATTGTCGGGCAGCTCCAACGTGTCGTTCATATGAGTGACCAGACGATACCAAGATTCGATCGGTCCGCCTCCCTTTTGCACCCCGGTAATTAACTTGATCATGAACTCACGGAAGCCTTGTCCAATGATCAGCAGGCTAAAGGTCAGCAGCGTGGCCACTGGGCCTTTGACGAAAGTGCTCGAAGTCACTCCGGTGCTGACAATGAAAACTGTCAGCAGCCAAATCCCGAGTACAGCCTTGAAATATCCAACCGCGAATGGCCGATCGGGAAGCCGGATGAAAAAGTCCGGGCGAGCCATTCCGAGATACTGCCCGGCGTCGAGACACTGCACTTCGATCGTCAGAGAATTCTGATCGACGACATCGTCGAACAAGTCGACCGTGCGTTTATCCATTCGTGTTTCGTCGTAAAATGAGAGTTTCCGTTCAAGGTAATGCTCGTTGAGATTGAACTCTTTGATTTCAAACGAATCCAACGGGACACGCAAATCTTTGGTGGAATTCACGAGCACATACCGCACCAGCACTGACTGTCCCATCCGGCCCTTGTGCGTACGAAAAGCCTCAAATCGGGATTCCAGTTTGATTCGGTCAACGGGAGCGTCTATTGGAAACTTGTACGCGGCCGATGCCTTCGTACCACCCTCGATGTAGCTGCGAAATTCCCAAATGTCCCCCGTGTTAATTCCTTTGTCCGTCGCGTTTCCTTCGCGGTCAAGAAATTGCAATGTGCCGTACACGGGAACTCGGCAAATCAAACTGGCATTGTTGGGAACTTGCCGCAGAATCCACACGTACCCGATCGCTCCCATCATCGCGACGATCCCGGCCGCGATCGATGCAAAACCCAGGATCCGCCCCATCACAATTTCGTTTCGACGAACTGGCTTCGTCACGACCGTGTGAATCGAGCGAACTCGGATGTCTTCGGGAAGTCCCCAGCAAGACAGCAGCAGTAGCACAGGAATCGTCAACCAAGAGACTGTGGTCAGGGCGAAACTGACCGCATTCTTCACCTGCAGATCAGCGCGCAATTCAGAATCGAGGAACCATCCGGCGAACATCATGAGAAATGCAAACACCACAAACACCAACAAGGCCTTGCGGCGCACGGCTTCCATGATCGTCAGCCAGGCAATCGCCCAAATGCGCTTCGGCGAAGAATTCACAAAGTCGTGCAATCCTTGTCGCACTCGGCTCATCACCGCCACTGGCCCTGATACTCCGTAGATTCCCAGTGCAATCAGAATCGTGGCAGCGAAGATCGCGCCAGTGAAACTGCCAAACACCAGCAACCAGTGCATGAGGCCGTTTTCAACATTGCTGAACGGGAGAAATGGCTTAGCGTCAAAATTCATGGTCGCTGCTCAGAATTCCAGAGTGCTTGAAACAATCAATCACCACGCCGCGCGGGTAGGCGAACACGCCGCGAACACCAAAATCACGACTTTTCGGACGCCGCGGGAACAAACCGTTGACCGGGACGCTCTTGGCTCTTCTGGACGGTTTTGAGAAACAAGTCTTCGAGGCTGTTCGTCGGATGTCCGTGCCGCAGAAGTTTCGCGTTGTGCTTGGCCAGTACCGCTTCGACGTCCGCAACCGCTTCGGCGCTGAGTTTGGAAGTCAGCAGCTCGGTCTCGTGTTGCTCTTTGAGCAAGTCGTCGACGCGGCCGAGTTCTTTCAACTCACCGGCATACAAAATGGCGATTCGATCGCAGACATCTTGCACGTCAGCCAGCAGGTGGCTGCACATCACAACCGTCTTGCCTTCGTTTCTCAGCTTGACGATCAAGTCCTTCATATCGCGTGAGCCCAGCGGGTCGAGACCGCTGGTGGGCTCGTCTAACAGAATCAGGTCCGGATTGTTGATCAGCGCCTGGGCCAAGCCAATTCGGCGAGTCATGCCCTTCGAGTATTCCTTCAACTGCCGTTTGCGGGCGTTCTGCAAACCAACCAGTTCCAGGAGCTGATTCGACCGCTCTTTTCGCTGCTGCGGCGACATGTCGAACAGGCGGCCGTAGAAGTCGAGCGTTTCCTCGGCGTTGAGAAACCGGTAGAGATACGATTCTTCCGGCAGGTATCCGATCCACTCGTTCTTGCTGACGTCGGATGCCGGTTTGCCGAGAACGGTGATTTCCCCCTCGGTGGGAAACAACAGGCCCAGCAACAACTTCATGGTGGTCGTTTTTCCGGAGCCGTTCGGACCGAGCAGTCCGAAAACTTCCCCCTTTTTGACATCCAAGCTGAGCGAATTCAGGGCGCGAACTTTTTTCCGTCCCCAAAAGTCGCGATAAATCTTCGTCAGGTTCTTAATTTGAATGACCGACTGTGTCTCCATCGACCCGCACCTTGAAAATGAACGACGAAAGAATAACTGAAAGACAACGCTGAGTTTGCAAACAACAAAGCCAGCCAACGATCATGAGAATTGTGCCGCGAGTACGTACTCTGTGACCGCTGTTGTTGGGCAGTTCTTGAGTTGCGTCTCAAAAACCCCTTCCGTGGCTCGCAGGACAGAGGACTCTAAGGCCGCTCCGCAAGCGTTGCAAGTTTCTGCGCGGTCGCCGGTAACGTCTGTCAACGTCTCCGCAGTTCGGATCGCGGTTTTGACTGTATTACTTGGGCGCACGCCAAAGTGCTCGCCCGCTGACGAGGTTGACCATGAAATTCGCCATCTGCCAGGAACTGTTCGAGAATTGGGATTGGGAACGCCAATGCGCCTTCTCTGCCGAGTTGGGTTACACCGGCCTCGAACTGGCTCCGTTTACCCTGGCCCCGCGGATTACGGAGGTCCCCGTCGAGCAACGCCGCTTGATGCGTGCGACCGCCGAGCGGCACGGGGTGCAGATCATCGGCTTGCATTGGTTGTTGGCAAAGACGGAGGGCTTCCACCTCACGACCGCAAACTCCAGCGTCAGACGTGCGACGTCGGACTATCTTGTCGAACTCGGAAATGCCTGCGCGGACTTCGGTGGGAACCTGATGGTGTTCGGATCACCGCAGCAGCGCAACCTCGAAGACGGAGTCTCGCTCGATCAGGCATTTGAAAATGCGGCGGATGTCTTGCGAGCTTGCATGCCTGCGATTGGCGATCGAGGAGTTCGTATTTGCCTCGAACCGCTGACACCCAAGGAGACCAACTTCCTCAATACGTGCGCTGATGCGATGCGGTTGATTGAGATGGTCAACTCGCCAAACCTCGTGTTGCATCAAGATGTGAAAGCGATGATCGGAGGTGAGTCAGAGCCGATCGAGACCATCATCGAACGCTTCGCGCCGCACGTCGGACACTTTCACGTCAACGACGTGAACTTACTCGGCCCCGGAATGGGACCAACCAATTATGCCCCAATTTTCCGGGCTTTACTGCGAACAAACTACTCCGGATGGGTCTCTGTGGAAGTCTTTGACTATCGACCCGGTGCCGAAAAGATCGCGCGAGACAGCATTCATTACATGCGTAGCGTGCTGAGTCAGTTGTCGAAGTCTTGATCGAGAGCGCGATGCGAAGATCACATCACCGAATGTGCGCGTCGAGCAGCAAGATGCTTCTCAATTCACTTCATCGCGCCTCAATTTTGCATCATCAAGTCGTGCGGTGGACCCGATGGAATTGGAATCGCGCATCCGGCGAGCCCAAAACATCTCGTCACAATCTGTACAATTCTGTCAAGAATTGGGTTGCAGGAAATAAGAAAAGACGTAAGGATGATCTGTGTCAAGCGTGAGCAACTTGCAACGGATCGCAGTTGTCACCCTCACAAATCGAAACGCGAGTCACATCACGCTTCGGTTTCGTGAAATCGGTACGACGAAGATTTGAAGCAAGAGGCTCACCACGACCTATCACGGTTGGTAGGTCGGACACCAAGGTGTGGTGCTCGTCGTACTCGTCTCAGCCCGGTTAGCCAAGCGAGTCAGACGAACGCCCAATGCCCCTGTAAGGAGTGCTACTGTGGCAAAGAAGAAAGCTGCTAAGAAAGCTCCCGCGAAGAAGGCTGCTGCGAAGAAGAAGTAATTCTTCTCGCACCTTCGGGTGCTCAGCTACAGCAAGCAAGAAGCGGTCGGAAACGACCGCTTCTTCTATTTGGTAGATGGGTTTTTCAGTCCCCGCCACCAAAACTTCCTGACATAAAGCCCGACTTGTTCGGCAAAAAGCCTTGAGTTCGTCTTTCTTCATTCGTGAAATCCGGCATACTTCATCATCCGCAAATAAACCTTCGCCGTTTCCACGGTCACATGAGGTGACTGTTTTGGCGAAGGACTTCTGTGGCTCAAAAACGAGGTGCCACCTTGAAGTTTCCAATCCGTTTGGGCCGCGCCGCATGGAATGTAGCGCTGGCCGCATTGCTGTTTCTGGCGACGGAGCCTGCTGAATCTCGTGGACAGTCGAGCGATAAGGCCGCTGCTCCGCCGGCGGTGTTTGGTCCTGAGAAAGGGACACTCGTGATCTGCGGCGGCGGCATTCTACCGGAATCGCTGCGCGGTAAGGTGGTGGAACTGGCTGGCGGCGAGCATGCTCGCATTGTCGTCGTCTCCACCGCGAGCCAGACAGCAGACACCCCTGACATCGAAACGTATGTCGCTTGGTGGCGTCAGCAAAAGTTGGCGGAGATGACGATTCTGCACACACGCTCGCGAGAGGAGGCCAACACCGAACGGTTCATCGAACCCCTGACACGAGCGACTGGCGTCTGGTTCATGGGTGGCAATCAAGCTTGGCTCATCGACACTTACTCAGGCACACGCACGGAAGCTGAGTTCCACAAGTTGCTCGAGCGAGGTGGTGTGATCGGCGGCACCTCGGCGGGAGCCGCTGTCATGTCGAAGATGATGATTCGTCGCGGCAGTCCAACTGCCGAAGTCGGGCGAGGGTTTGGGTTCCTCGACGGAGCGGTTGTCGACCAGCATTTTGTTCGTCGCATGAGACAAGACCGGTTGCTCAAGGTCGTCGAGCAGCATCCGACGCTGGTCGGCTTGGGTATCGACGAAGGGACGGCGCTGCTGGTCCAAGGTCGTCGCTTATCGGTAATTGGTGAATCCGAAGTCCGTGTTTGCTTTGCTCGAACCGAGTCACGCGAAGCGTTGGTTGAGAGCCTGCGCAGCGGTGATCAGGTTGACTTAGGTGCTCTTTGTCGTGTTGCCCTGACGCGACAACAACCACGGATGCAGAGATTGCTGGCACCGCCACAGGTCTCTGAAGGAACGCTGGTCATCGTCGGCGGAGATGCCGTCCCGAACGAAGCGACCGAGCGATTCGTCGCAGCCGCCGGTGGCACGGACGCAACGATTGCCTTGATGTCGATTGATGGCGAATCCTCAGAGACCGCCGATGCCGAATTGATGGACCGGCTGCGCAGAGTGGGGGTGAAGAGCGTACAGCGTGTCGAGGTCACCTCGCGGCAACAAGCGGACGATCCGAAACTCGCGGCCCTGCTGAAGATGACTGGCGGAATTTGGCTGTGTGGTGCGCGTCCGGATTCGTTCGTCGAATCCTGCCTGGGGACCGGTGCCGAGCAGCTCTGTCGCGACGTTCTTCGTCGCGGCGGCGTCATCGGCGGTACGGCAGCGGGAGGCATGATGCAAGGCGATTACTTGTTGAATGCCAGTCCAGTCCCAACAAAGCGGGCGCTGATGGATGGCTATGACCGAGGGTTCGGATTCTTTCCCGGAGTCGCCATCGCGCAGAACTGGCAAAAAGGGGAAACGCCTTCGGAGTTCACCCAATTCCAGCAGGAGAATCCGCAGGTTGTGGTCTTGGGCATTGAGGAATCCACCGCACTCATTGTTCATGGTCACGCGATGGAGGTCGTGGGTAAAAATCAGGTTGCGGTGCTCAACGGTGCGTCGGACTCCGCGCCATCAAAGTCCTCCGTCTTGCAGGCGGGTGACCGCTACGACTTCAAGGGCCGAGTGCGTGTCGGCCGCAAAGAGAGCGAATAGCGCCGGCATTGTTACACTCCGCCTGCTATGACGGAGCCGCCCAATATCGCAAATCGCCTGACGACCGTGGCCGCGCGCGGGCCGGATCAGATCGCGGTCGTGCAGCCGAACGGACGTGACTCGTCTGGCCGATACCGCTACCGAACTTGGACATTCTCGCAACTTGAACGAGAAGCGAATGCGATCGCCAACGGGCTGCTCGCCTGGGGCGTTGAACCGGGACAGCGTTTGGTGCTGATGGTTCGCCCCAGTTTCGAGTTCGTCGCTCTCACATTTGGTTTGATGCGAGCCGGCATCGTTGTCGTGCTGATCGACCCCGGCATGGGGCGTGCAAACATCTTCCGCTGCCTCGAAGAGATCAACCCTGACGGCTTTGTGGCGATCCCAATCGTCCAGGCGATTCGAGTTTTTAAGCGTCGCCGTTTCCCGAACGCGAGATTCAACGTCACCGTCGGCGACCGGAAATGGTTTTGGGGTGGCAAGACGTACTTCGAACTGCTGGCATCCACTGCCCACTGCCAACGTCCTGTTGCCCAATCCACCGCCGCGATCATCTTCACCAGCGGCAGCACCGGCCCGCCCAAAGGAGTCGTGTACGAACACAGCATGTTCGACGCTCAAGTCGATCTGCTCCGCGACTTTTACGGTATTCAACCAGGAGAGATTGATCTGCCCGGCTTCCCGTTGTTCGGTCTGTTCAACGCGGCGATGGGAGTCACCACCGTCATCCCGGACATGAACCCGACGAAACCGGCACAAGTCGACCCCGTTCGCATCCTGGCTCATCTGCGAGACTGGAAGGTGACGCAGGCCTTCGGCTCGCCGGCAATCTGGAATCGCGTCGGTCGGCATTGCGAGGCGACCGGAGAGAGTTTGCCTCCCACGATCCGTCGCGTCTTGTCCGCTGGCGCGCCGGTGCCAGTCCATGTGATCGAACGGATGCGCCGAGCGTTCTCGAATCCCGATGCTGATATCCACACTCCTTACGGAGCGACCGAATCACTCCCCATCGCGTCGATCTGTGGTCGCGAGGTGCTCGAACAGACCGCACCGAGATCACAGCAAGGAGCCGGTACCTGCGTCGGCCGCACGTTTCCCGGCATCGAGGTGAAGATCGTCGAAATCACCGACGGCCCGATCCGGTCCCTCACCGCCGCCCGTGAGCTTCCCTCTGGCCAGATTGGCGAGATCATCGTTCGCGGCCCCTCCACGACTCGCGAGTACTTCCAGCGATCCGAAGCCACCGCTGATGCGAAGATCAGTGATGACTCGCGCACTCATCCCCCCACTCTGTCATCCTCTCACTGTTATTGGCACCGCATGGGGGACGTCGGATACCTCGATGACGAAGGACGGCTCTGGTTCTGTGGCCGCAAGGCCCACATTGTTGAAACGATGCTCGGCCGGATGTTCACGATTCCATGCGAGGCGATCTTCAACAATCATGTGCGCGTGTTTCGGTCGGCACTGGTCGGCGTTGGCTCGAAACCACGGCAGCGACCGGTCATCATCGTTGAACCGGAGGCGGGACAGTTTCCCGACTCGTCGGCCGACGAACTCCGTTTCCGAACTGAGCTGTTGAATCTCGGGCGAGCCAATTCACTAACCACTTCGATCGAGACAGTCTTGTTTCACCGCGCACTTCCTGTGGACATCCGGCACAACGTCAAGATTTTTCGAGAGAAGCTTGGTCCGTGGGCAGAGTCCGAACTGAAACGGCAACGAGGATGATTGCAGAGTACAACTCCTTCAGGTCCAGAAAGAACATCGTGGAGCAGTCACAAGCGCCCCAAACTTCTCAAGAGCCCGCGGCACCACTCAGTCGGCCCGCCTGCCCCGTGTGCGGCGGTACGCTGATAGAGATTCGGCACAAGCTGCAATGTGCTCAGTGCCACACGATTTGCGAAACCTGCTGCGAAGGTGGCCGAGGTTGAGCGAGGCCACGATGGAACTCCGCGAATTCGCCGAACGCATTCTGCTGAGCGAAAGTCTCGACGAGAAATTGGCTCGAGCGGCGCGATCGTGGAGGGACGAACGACCGGGGGAAGCGTGGCGTCCCGAGCAGCCTGCTCGGCCGCAGGAACTTCAATTTGCCGCGCGGCGAACCGCGCCGGTGATGCCGAAACCGGGTGCGTTCAAGGATGTCAAGAAGCGGGCGATCGCGCATCACATCATGGCGAATCACGAGTTGCAGGCGTTGGAAGTGATGGCCTGGGTGCTCGTCGCGTTCCCCGCCGCTCCGTCCGAATTTCGTCGCGGCCTGATTGATGTCATGGCGGACGAGCAACGGCACACGCGGCTGCATGTCGAACGAGCGGCGGCGCTTGGCCTGCGGTTCGGCGAGTTGCCGGTGAACTGCTATATCTGGCGGAAGGCTCAGCAGTTCGAGAACGTTTTAGATTATCTCGCAACCTTGCCGTTGGTCTTCGAGGGCGCCAATCTCGATCACACGCTGGAGTTCGCGACGCACTTCGAGCAAGCTGGCGACGAGCGTGGCGCGGCGATCATGCGAGCGATCCACCGCGACGAGATTCATCACGTCGCGTTTGGCCTGGAATGGCTACGCAAGCTCAAGTCGCCCGAGCAGTCCGACTGGGAAGTGTTTCAATCGCACTTAAAGTGGCCGTTGCGTCCGCAGAAAGCTCGCGGCGATGTCTTTCAACGCGACGCTCGCCGCGAAGCAGGAATGACGGACGAATTTATCAATCAATTGGCAGGAGCATCACAATGATGTCTGTAAGACACGAGTGGTTCGGCAGTTTGTTGATTGTCCTGCTTCTCACATCAGGAGCCGTTGCCGAGTCAAAAGCTCGACCGAACGTGCTGTTTCTGTTCGCGGACGACATGCGAGCGGACTCGATTGCCGCGCTGGGCAACCCGACCGTCAAGACACCGAACCTCGACACGCTTGTGAAACGAGGATTCGCGATGCGTAACGCGTACTGCCTGGGAGGCAACTCGGCGGCGGTCTGCACGCCTAGCCGCAATATGCTCCTTTCCGGCAAGGCCTTCTTCCGTTGGAAGGACTTCGCGCCGCCAAAAAAAACGAGGCCCAAAGGCGGGATCGCTCCGGGGGACGGACCAAACTTTCCGTTGTCGATGAAGGCCGCCGGTTACTTCACCTACCACCACGGCAAAAAGGGGAACACCGCTCCGCTGATTCAGGCGAAGTTCGATGTCGACAAGTATCTGGCCAACGACGAAGCCGAACGCCGCAGCGGTGAGCCGGGCCAGGAAATCGTTGACGACGCGATCAAGTTTGTGCGTGAGCGGCCTGCCGACGCGAAGCCGTTTTTTATGTACCTCGCGTTCGGTAACCCACACGATCCGCGAGTCGCCGCGAAGAAATACCTCGACCAGTACGACCGCGACGCGATCCCGTTGCCGAAGAACTATCGGCCACAACATCCGTTCGATAACGGCGAGATGACCGTCCGCGACGAGAAGCTTTTGCCGTGGCCGCGCACGGAAGCCGACGTCCGCCGCACGTTGCACGAGTACTACGCGACGATCACGGCCCTCGACTTTCATATCGGCCGCCTGCTGGAATCGTTGCGGCAGGCTGGGCAACTCGACAACACGATCATTCTCTTCTCGGCTGATCAAGGGATCGCGGTCGGCAGTCACGGACTGCTCGGCAAGCAGAACTTATACGACGCGGGCATGAAGGCTCCGCTGATCTTTACAGGGCCAGGCATCCCGCATGGCGAAAGCTCAGCCCTGGTTTACCTGCTCGACATTTATCCGACGATCTGCGACTTGGTTGGCGCTACACAGCCGGAAGGAATCGACGGATTGAGCTTTGAGCCGGTTATCAGCGGCCAATCGAAAACGGCTCGCCGCGAGTTGTTCCTCAGCTATCTCGGCGTCCAACGAGCCCTCCGCGACGAGCGATGGAAGCTGATTCGCTATCCGCAGGTGAATGTCACGCAACTTTTCGATTTGCAGGCGGACTCGGACGAGAGGCACAATCTTGCCGACCAACCGGCTCATCAAGACCGAGTCCAATTGATGCTCGCGCGACTGGCCGAAGTCCAACCGACTTGGGGTGACACCGCCCCGCTGACGGTCTCCAATCCCAAACCGGCGGCGTGGTCGCCGCCCAAACCCTAGCCCGATCCAGGAAAGTTCCTTCGCATGGCCGAGATTCAACGATTCGGAGTGACCCGCCGCTGGTCGGACGCTGTGGTCCACAATGGCACCGCGCACTTCGTCGAGGTTCCCGACGACATGACGCAGGATGTCCGAGGGCAGATCGTCCAGGTGCTCAATCAGATTGACGAGCGTTTGAAACTGTTCGGCAGCAACCGGACTCGGCTGTTACAAGTATTGATCTATCTGCCGAACTTGACTGACGGCGCGGTGCTCAACCCGCTGTGGGACAATTGGGTCCCCGAGGGTCACGCCCCAGCGCGAGCCTGCGTCCAAGCCACGCTTGGACATCCGGACTGCCGAGTCGAGATGGTCATCACGGCGGCAACCGGCGGGTCATAGAAGCTGTTGCAGAACCAGCACGACGCGCCAGCGAGTGGTCAAACCACGACAGAACAATCACTCGCAGGAACGTCGTGCTGGTTTTGAAACAGTCTTCAGGTTCAGATCGTTTCTCAGGAATTTACTCATGCCGCGTCGAAATCGGTTCCGTCATCAGCCTTACGTCGCGTGGGAGTCGCCGCCGATTCCCACGACGGTGTCGGCAGTGCAGGCCGGACAATTGGCGAACATCGACGTCGGTGAAACGCTGCGGCGGCTGCGTGTGCGGCATTGGTTTCTCGTGCATGGGACGTTTGTCGGCGACGATCCGTTTGGCGTGGCGGCGAAGCTCGATGAACTGACGGATTCGGTCACACCGATGCTCCGGCCGCTGGTCAAGAAGATGGCGATGGAGTCTTGGGGCCGAGTGCTGCGCGGCATCAATCAGCGGCTTGGCGATCGGATGATGGGTGAGACCGGCAGCTTTCGCGATGACTATCTCGACGATGCGCGATCGCTGTTGAAGACGGACGAGATCAAAATCGATCGATTCGATTGGTCGAGCGGCAATGATCATCTCGCCCGCGCTGATGCGGCGGTGAGGCTGTTCAATCGACTCGCGGACTTGCCGATCGACTCCACGACCGATCGGCTGCTGTTGTGGGGACACAGTCACGCCGGCAACGTGTTTGCGCTGCTGACGAACTTGTTGGCCAACGATCGCGAATCGATCAATGCCTTCTTTGCCGCCGCCGGCCGCATCCGCGCTGAGCGTGCCGATTGGAAGCAAGCGGCTGAACGACTGGCCGCCGCGCCGTCGCCGCATCCGCTGGCCAAGGCTCTGTGCCTGGTGACGTTCGGAACGCCGATTCGTTACGGTTGGGATCGAGACGGATACTCAAAGCTGTTGCATATCGTGCAGCATCGTCCGGTCAGCGGACCGACCGACTGGCTGGCGAAACCGGCGCTGCCGCAATCGCTCGAGGACGTGCTCAAGGCGAAGCACGGCGACTGGGTGCAATCGTTCGGAGTCGCCGGGACCGATCTGCCCCCCGTCGACCGCGAGATGCGTGAAGCGCATCGAGCCTTGGGCGAGGTTCTCGAAGTCGGCGTGAACGAGCCGGAGATCGGACAGAACTCGCTGCTGGAACATCTGCCGGAAGCGGCTCGCGTTCGGGTGCGGGAAAAGCTCAAGGATTTCCTGGTGCTGCTGGAACGCCTGCGTTGCGGCTCGCGCGTTCCGGCTGACGGTGACGCCGCTTGGCTGTTTGACTACGGTGCCGAAGAGACGGAGAAGCTGGGCCACGGGGTTTACACGAAACGGGCATGGCTGCCGTTTCATGCCACTCGCGTCGCCGATTGGCTGATGCGAACGATGGAGTCTTGATGGCCGACGATGTTGATGCTGAAAGTAGGATCGCCACTCCTGCCTACCCGCCCGAAGAGGGGGGCAAGAGTACCCATCCGACAGTGGCTCCCTACTTGTGGATGCTCTGCGGCGCGTTCGCGTTCACGGTGATGAGCACGCTCGCGCATCTCGTGCGCGATCGGTTTCCGTGGCAAGCCATCGCGATTGGGCGTTCGAGCGTTCCATTCGTGCTGACCGGTTTGTCAGCTCTGTTGTCGGGAGGTCAGTTGGTCGTGCTTGGCCCGCGAGCACTCTGGCTGCGCAGTCTTGCTGGCAGCACAAGTTTAGTCTGCACGTTTTACGCGCTGACTCGTTTGCCGGTCGCCGATGCGCTGACGCTGACAAACCTCTTTCCAATCTGGGTCGCGCTGCTGTCGTGGCCGCTACTGCGACAGCGCCCCGGAGCGTTCGTCTGGTGTTGCGTGGTGAGCGCGGTCTGCGGAGTCGTCTTGATCCAACAGCCGCATTCGCCCGATGGAAATCTTGCGACGTTCACGGCGTTGATCGCCTCGTTCACCAGCGCACTGGCGATGATCGGCCTGCACAGCGTGCAAGGAGTCGACACCCGCGCAATCGTGTGGCATTTCAGCGCTGTGTCGCTGATCTTTGCGGGCCTGGCGATGGGACTGCTCGAAGGACGAATGCCGATCGAACAACAGCCCCGAACGTGGGTGAGCTGGATCGAACTCTTCGGAGTCGGAGCGTCCGCCACGATTGGACAGCTCTGCCTGACGAAAGCCTTCACGCTCGGCGTTCCCTCGCGAGTCGCTGTTGTGGGTCTCTCGCAAGTTTTCTTCGCGCTGATCTTCGAGTTGATTTTGGAGAACCGAGACTACAACAAAGCCTCGCTGCTGGGCATGTTGCTGGTCCTCGCGCCGACAGCCATTCTGTTGCTTTGCCGTCCGGAAGAAGAACCGGTCCTGTAGACCGGATGTCCAAGTCTGGCTATCCCATAGGGTGGGACCAGCGGCACATCGCCGTGCCGGCCCACCGCGCCGTGAACGACGCAATCAATGACCGCGACGTTGGCAGGCCGGTGCTAAAAGAGAACCGATCCTGCTCTACGACGATGACGTGTCCGTCTTCGGAGCGAAGCCTCGACGCAGTGTGTTCTCGGTGATGCTGATCGGGATGACAAATTGCAGCAGGTAGTCGGCACCGCCCGCTTTTGTGCCGATGCCGCTGAGCTTGAAGCCGCCGAAGGGTTGGCGGTTGACAAGCGCGCCGGTGATCGGGCGGTTGAGGTACAGGTTTCCGACTTGGAGCTCGCGGCGGGCGCGGGCGAGGTTGTGCGGGCTGCGGCTGTAGATGCCGCCGGTCAGGGCATAGTCGGTCGAGTTCGCGATCGTGAACGCCTCGTCGAGGTTCTTCGCTTTGAGCACGCAGAGCACCGGACCGAAGATTTCTTCTTGAGCGAGTCGGGAATCGGGAGTGACATCCGCGAAGACGTGCGGCGCGACGTAGTGACCCTCCTTCGCGAGCTTCGGCGGGACTTCACTCGCGACGGCGACTCGGAACTCGCGTGAGCCGATCTCGATGTATTCGGCGATTCGGTCGCGAGCGTCGGAGTCGATGACCGGCGGGACGAACGTGCCGGCATCTTCGGCCGGGCCGAGCTTCAGGCTCTTGACCGCTCCGGTCAGACGTTCGAGGAACTGGTCGTAGGCTCCGTCGAGCACGATGACTCGCGAGCATGCTGAGCACTTCTGTCCCGCGTAGCCGAACGCCGACTGCACGACCCCAAGCACCGCTTCGTCGAGGTCGGCGTCGTCATCGACGATGATCGCGTTCTTGCCTCCCATCTCCGCAATGACCTTCTTGACGCCGTGCAGGTGCATGTCGACAGCGGCCGCTTGCCGATTGATTTCGAGACCAACCGCCCGCGAGCCAGTGAAGGCGATCACATCGACATCGGGACTTTGGACGAGCGTCGGGCCGATCTCTTCGCCGATCCCCGGCAGGAAATTGACGACGCCGTCGGGCAGGCCGGACTCCAACAGGATGTCCATGAACTTGGCGGCGACAACCGACGATTGCTCGGCGGGTTTGATGACGACCGTGTTGCCCATCGCCAGTGCGGCGACGGTCATGCCGGTCAGGATTGCCAGCGGAAAATTCCACGGTGCGATGACGACCACCACGCCGCGTGGGCGGTAGTGGAATTCGTTCTCTTCGCCCGCCAGATCGACTCGTTGCGGCTGCGACATCGCCAGCATTTGTTCGGCGTAGAAGCGGCAGAAGTCGATCGCCTCGGCGACTTCGCCGTCCGCATCCTCCCACGGCTTGCCGACTTCGTGGACAATCCACGCGGCAAGGTCCATGCGCTGGTCGCTCAGTTGCTTGGCGACCAAGTTCAAATGCTCGGCCCGATACTTCGGATCGACCCGCGACCAGCCAGCGAACGCGACCTTAGCAGCGTCGACCGCTCGTTCGGCGTCATGCTTCGTCGCAGAGGAGACCTTGCCGACCGTAACACCTCGATGCGATGGGCTGCTCGACGCAATCGAGCCTTTGGTCTCGACGATTCGGCCATTGATGACCAGCGGGTACTCGTTGCCGAATTCGCTTTTGACATCGGCCAATGCTTCTTGAAACGCCTTGCGATTGGCAGCTTGAGCGAAGTCGGTCGGTGGTTCGTTTTGGAACATGCTAGCTTCCTGACAGGTTTCAGTGTTGAGTCGGAACGCGCTAGCGTCCGGTTGGTCGTTGGTTTTGGTTTCGAGCCGGACGCTAGCGCGTTCCGGCTGATCAAGGCGACCGATGGGCGGAGCGAACAGCGACTCGACGGTGACTTTCTCCGCGAGGCTGTGTCGCAGGAACGAATCGTTCGACGTGTTTTCCAGCAACCGGCGGACGAGGTACGCCATGCCGGGGATCAGTTCGCCAAACGGCGTATAGATTCGGACGCGGTGTCCCATTTCGGCGAAGAGTTGCGCTTGCTCGGCCGCCATGCCGTACAGCATTTGGATTTCGTAGGCTTCGATCGGCACCTTGAGCTGTCGCGCCCAAGCGATGCCATTCGCGAGGCTCCGCAAGTTGTGGCTGGCAAGCGCGGGACGCAGCAGTTGGTAGTTCTCGAGGAGCACTCGGGTGAGCTTTTCAAAGTTCGCGTCCGATTGCCACTTCTCTTGGAAAACCGGCACCGGCCAGCCGCGCAGTTCGGCCGAGACCGTTTCGTAGTCCCAGTACGCTCCTTTCACAAGCCGCACCGTCACCGATGTGCCGCGCTTCTTCGACCACTTCAGCAGTCGTTGCAGATCGGACTCGGCATCGGGCAGATACGCTTGAATGACGATGCCGACGTCGGCGAAATCGCGGAACTCGTCCTCCATCAGCACCTGTTGGAAGATGTCGAAGGTCAAATCCTTGAAGGCGTATTGCTCCATATCGACGTGGATGTAGGTCCCATGCTCGCGAGCTGCTCGCAGGATCGGGCGCAGACGAGTGAGGACTTCGTCAGTCGTACCGCGCGGATCGACGGGCCGAAAGTGCGAACAGAGAGCCGACAACTTCAGCGACACGTTGACACGCGGAATCGTACCGAGGTGATCGCAGTCGATCTGACAGTCCTCCGGCCATTGATTGGCCTGTTCCGCGAGTCCGGCGATCAAGTGAAGGTACTGCTGCTGATAAGTGTCCGATTCGGCGGCCGAAATTGTGGCCTCGCCCAGCAGATCGAGCGTGAAGGCGAAGCCCTGCTTCCGCAACTTGCCGACCGCCGCCGAAACTTCATCGACTGTCGAACCGGCGATGAACCGCTGCGCCATCCGCGTGGCGTTCGACCGCGCATTCACGGCCAACGCTCGGCCGAGCACGGTATTCGGCTCGGCCCAATCGAGCACCAGCCGAGCCGCTCCCGGCAAGTGCGTACTGACTTCCTCAAAGTATTCCTGCAAATGCTGAGCGACCGCCGCGTGCGTCTTCAGTCGAGGGAGCACATCGACAAAACGAAACATCTGCACTTTGACCGCCTCGTCCCCCATCGCCCACGACAGGATGCGGTCTTCCCACCAACGCTTCTCGAAGATCGATGCCTTGCGACGATGCAGATGCTCGAACAGATAGCGACCGATCTCCTGCGTCGTCTCTTCGACACGACCTTCCAGATCGCTCGGCTGTTTGGATTCAGCAGCCGGCTTCGCAGTTGCGGACGCAGACGGTTTCTTCTTGGCCACGAGCAATTCGTCTCCCACGCGGATCGCCAGCTTCGACACCGGCAAGCCGACTCGGCACAATGTCTCCCCGCCAGCGACAGCGGATCGAGGATTGTCGCGGCTCACCCCAGAATCGCAAGAAAGTCTTCCATGCTCGATTACGCCAAAGTTTTTGAAAGCGGTTTGTCGTATTCCAACTTTCTGGCCAAGTACGGCACGCCGGAGCAACGGCAACGCTGGGAAGGACTGCACGCTCAAGTGCGGCTGACCGACGCTCAGCGGCACTTGCTGGCGAGCTTCAAACGGAAGATGCCGGTAATCGTGTTGGCCGGAGCCTGGTGCGGCGACTGCGTCAATCAGTGCCCGATCTTCGACCACTTCGCCGCCGCAACGAACTGCATCAACCTCCGCTTCTACGACCGCGACGCAAACCCGGAACTGGCGGCCGAGCTGTCCGTCTGCGGAGCCGCTCGCGTTCCGGCGGTGCTGTTCCTCAGCGAGGACTGGTTCCGCTGTGCTCAGTACGGCGATCGCACGCTGTCGAAGTACCGACAGATGACCGCCGACTTCGCCGGAGCTGCCTGCCCCACCGGCATCGGCTCGCCAGAGAAATCACTGCTCGACAACGTCGTCCAAGAGTGGCTCAACGAATTCGAGCGTGTGCAACTCATGTTGCGAACGTCCGGCCGACTGCGAACGCTGCACGGCGATTGACCTCGGTCGAGTATCCCAAAGCGTCAGTGAGGGCGCGCGCTTCGCCGACCCGCAGAATCCAAGTTTGTTGAAGCGTCCGCTCTCGCTGACGCTTCGGGTTACGAGATTTTCCGAACGTGCCCTCCACGAAAGGTTTCTCCATGCGACTCTGCCGATTCGAACTTCAACAGTCACAACAAATCGGTTTCTTCGACGACACGACGGTCATGCCGTTGGCCGCAGCCGCGGCGAAAGTCGGCGTTTCGCTTCCACCGATAGACGGACTGACGACCGCATTACCCGGAGGCAGCCACCGAAAAACCGTCGAAGGCATTCAGCAGCGACTCGCTCAATTGCCGGCCGGCGATCTGGCCGCACTGTGTGTTCCGAGCAACTCGGTGAAATTGCTGGTTCCGATTCCGTCGCCGACGAAACTGTTGTTGCTGGCCGGTAACTACTCGAAGCACATCGAAGAAGGTGGCGGTAAGGCGACCGAACGAGAGCAGACGTTTCCGTATGTCTTCATGAAGCCGCCGCTCACGACGCTCAATCACCCCGGCGATCCGGTTCGCATTCCGGAGGTCTCGCCGAATCACATCGACTGGGAATTGGAACTCGGCGTCATCATCGGCCGCACGGCGAAGAACGTGAAAGAGGCGGACGCGCTTAACTACGTCGCTGGCTACACCGTCGTGAACGACATCTCCGACCGCAAGTTCCGACCGAACCCTGGCCGTTTGCAGCGAGAGAAGGACGGCTTCTTCGATTGGCTGCACGGCAAATGGCACGACACGTTCTGCCCGATGGGTCCGTGCGTCCTTCCTGCCGATGAACTTGCCGATCCGCAGACGCTGCACATGACGCTCAAGGTCAACGGCCACGTTGAGCAAGACGGCTCGACCGCCGAGATGGTCTTCCCTGTCGCCGCGATCATCGAGTTCATCTCATCTTTCGTGACGCTCGTCCCGGGAGACATCATTTCGACCGGAACCACGTCCGGCGTCGGCCACGCGAAGGGCAAGTTCTTGAAAGCCGGCGACGTGATGGAGGCGTCGATTGAGCAGATCGGGACGCTGCGCAGCCCGGTGGTGTGACTTCAAACGAGCACGACGCACCAGCGAGTGGCTGAAACGGCCACTTTCTAACGCGTCGTGCTTATGAACGCGCTGCGAATTGTGCGACGACATCCAGACCGACCAGTTCGCTCCAAGCACAGATCAAGCGTCGATATATCGCTCCCGGTTGGCCGTCCCCAATTGCCACGCCGTTGATCTTCGTTACCGGGCACAAGCCGTAGGGAGTGCTCGCCAGGAATGCCTCGTCTGCGTTCATCACCGAGAAGACTTGAGTGTCCCGTTCGACGAATGGAATGCCGAGCTTCGCGGCGAGTTCGATCACGATCGCTCGGCTGACGCCCGGAAGCGTGTTTCGCAGAGTCGGCGAGACGATCGTGCCGCGCTCGACGATCAAGAAGTTTGCTCCGCTCGTCTCCGTCACATTGCCGTCCAGGTCTAACAACAGCGCCAGCGCATTCGGATCGGCCAGCCGGGCCTCTTGGTCGGCGAGGTAATAATGCATGCGGCTGCGATACTTCATCTTCGGGTCGTAGCACTGCGGCGGGACGTGCCGAATGCTCGGCGTAACGACGTGTGCTCCGTGCTTCACCCGCTCGGCCCACTGAGCGAACGGCATCGGAAACGTGTGCATGACGATCGTCGGCCCACTGCGCACCGGCGTCCCCGGCACGGCGACATACGAGCTGTACTCGCCCGCCGTCACGAAATGAATCAGGCCGAGTTCATCCTCCGCCTCGATCAGCTTCGTGTTGTGCGCCAGCAGTTCGCGCGACGTGGCGACGAGTTGCTGCTGGCTCATGCCGATGTCGAAGCGAACGTACTTCAGCGACCGAAACAGCCGCGCAACGTGATCTTCCAAACGAAATGGCTGATGCCGAAACGTCCGAGTCATCTCGGTCACGGTCGCACCGAGCACGACTCCCGCGTCATAGATTTTCAAACTCGCCTGCGAGGCGGGAATCATCTGGCCGTTAAGAAACACAAGCGGTTCGGGCATCGTAGCTCTCGTAGGATGGGCACTCCTGCCCGTCCCTTTCGTTGAACCAAACACAGGACGGGCAAGAGTGCCCATCGCATTAAAGCACCTCATCCACAGTCGCTATCAGTTTTGCGATCTCCGCGTCGTCCCAGGGTTTGTCGAGCGTTCCCAGTGGAGCACGCGGCATCCCGATGTCGAGACTGTATTTCACACGCATCGCCGCTCGGAAGAACGACCAGATCGAACCGGACGCGATGACCTTCGCGATCACCTGTTGGAAGGCCAACATGAAGGTGCGAGCTTTCTCAACTTGTCCCGCGACCATTGCCTCGCGAGCGCGCCGACATGCGGGGCCGAAGACGTTGTAGAACGTCCCGATCGCTCCGATCGAACCGGACAGCACCGCCTGACACATCACCTCGTCCGCGCCGCTGAAGAGCTGCAGCCGGTCACCGGCGAACGAGTGAATCAAGCCGAACAAATACAAATCGCCACTGGTGATCTTCATCCCGGCGATGTTCGGCAGCGACAGGATGCGCTCGGTGTATTCCTTCGCTCCGACCGACAGTTTTTGTGCCAGTTCGATGTGATACACGAACAGCGGCAACTCCGACGCCGCACCGATGCGGCGGTAATGCTCGAAGACCACGTCGGCCGAGTGCGGGTAATAAATCGGAGCGACCGTCGAAACCGCATCGGCTCCAACTTTCGCCGCGTGCTTCGCCAGAGTCACCGCATCGTCTGTCGCGACCGCTCCGATATGCGCCATGATCGGGATGCGTCCGGCACTCGCCTTTACGCAGCGCTCGACAATCCCTTGCCGTTCCTCAACCGTCAGCAACGGCCACTGTCCCGTCGAGCCCGTCACGTACAGGCCGTCGAGCCCTTGCTTCGCAAACAGATCGACCAACTTCTCAACCACATCCAACGCCGGTTTGCCATCCGCCCCAAACGGAGTCACCAGCGCCGGCCACATCCCACTAAATCGACGAGTCATTTTTCCCCTTTTGGAATGCGGTGATGCATCACCACGTTCCATTGCAGCGAAGCTGCTTTTGTTTGAAATCTGTTACCCACAACCAAAACAAAGCGACTCCACCGCAAATCCAAAGCGGCGGCGCATCGCCGGACTCCAAATTCAATTCGCTTCTTCCGCTTCGGCCAGTTTCTTCTTGAGCGGACGATAACCGTACTCGTTGAGTATCGCGATCAACCCGCGATCACTGTTACTGCGAGCCACCGCCGCCATGGCATTCAAGGCGTTATTGAGCGACTCAATAGCCTTCTCCAACTCAGCGATCTGCGTGACCGTGTCCTTTGTCATTTCGGCAGCGCCCGCCTTTTGAACGGCCTGCGCGAAGCTCAAATACTCCAACGCGAACTCAAATCGCCGGGCCCAATACAACGAAAAGGCCCGGCCTCCTTCGCGGGCTCGTGTGTTGGCTCGGTACATCTCGTTCATGGCGTTGAGATAGTCGTCGGCGGCGGCTGTGAGTTGCTCAGAGTTCTTGCTCGCGACTTGTTCGACAACCCGCAAGTTCACTGGACTGGACATGCCGCCGCCAAAGGGTAGTTGTTCCATGATCTTTTGAGCGTGATGATTCCGCTGGAAGGCGGCGAGCACACGGTCGGCGACTTCATCACCACAAGTGGAGTCAATTACTTCGCGGCAGAGTTGCTCGAACGTCAGTACCGATCCAAAGCTGTTGCGGCTGAGCCAATAGACGGGCAGGTCAATGTCGCTGATGCCGTCCGGATCGACCACGTAATTGTTGGAACTGAACTGTCGCACCTTCTCGAACGCTGCAGGGAAATCGACGGGGCTGCTCGGCAAGAACGGTTCTCTTTCAATCAGCAGAACCATCGGCTGGGTGACTTTAGAGGCAATCTGTTGGTCGAGTTGTTCAATCGGCACGAACGCTCGCACTGGAAACGAATTCGCGCGAATTCGTACGGCCACGTCTTTGCCATCTGCGCGACGCCAAAAGTGAGGATCGGGAAAGACACGCCGAAAGTCTTGTCGGGAGACTTTGGCCGCGCGAAATTCCAGATCGACGCCATCAATGGTCGGGTAGGTGTCGAGGTACGCTCGCAGTTGCGTTCGCGCCAATTCCAGCAGCTTTTGATTCTGAAAGAATTCCGACTCATCGGCGACGACGTGTGGACCATCGCTTCCTTGCGAGCTGGCCTCCTTCACGAAGGGTCGGAAATTCTCTGGAAACCAATCAGGGCGAAGCTGCAACCGCACGGCCATCCCCGCCGCGCGAGCCGCCTCGACGATCCCGTTCAGATGCTGCTGGCCCGCCGCAATGCGATCTTCGTAGGTCGTCACCGTGGCAAAGCTGGGGTTCTCAAAGTTCTTGGCTCCGCCGAACACCTTGCGGCCGGATGTGTTACCCGATACCGGGTAGACCATATCCGAAAAGCCCCAGAGACCTTCAGACCGTCGCGAGACTCCGGCGAACTCGAAATGCACAAACGGCTGCGACGCCCGCACATTGATGCTGACTCGATTGAACTTGAGCTTTGCGAGTTGCTGGAGCACACGGCGATGCTCTTCCACGCTCCATGAACCGGAGTCCATCGGGCCTCGGTTACGGAAGTGCCATTCACGCTCGCGATGCTGCGGCTCCAGCACGACATCAATGCCATCGAGCTTGAACTCCGGCGGGCTGACCGGATCGAGGTCGCCGAACAGCATCGTTCGAATTCCGAGCCGGTGGCCGAACTCGGCGGCGGCCCAATACGTCGCGACGGGGCTGCCTCCGCCGACGAGCAAGGCGGGTTTGCTGTTGTGCGTCACGCTGCGGAGCAAGTGGCCTTGGTCGGTCAGCTTCTTGTCGCCGCTCGGCCAGGAGGCGGCGAACGGTTTCATGCGGGCGTTCGTCTCGGGGCTACCGACGAAGATGACGTGCCGCGCATCGGCCGGCGCGGTCGTGGCGATCGTCACGTCGGCTTCGTAGACTCGTTTGAGTTGGTGGGCCAGTTCATCCGCCGCGAGGCGTTCCAGCGCGGCAGCCTTCTCGCTGATGACAATATCCACGCGCGGCGCGGCGATAGATGGCGAGGCAGAGAGGGCAACTGACAAAAACAACGAGGACAGGAATAGTAGACGAAGATGGAATGCGTTCATTTGTTTTGCTCCCCTTTTTCTGTCAGTCCTGACCGACTTGAACACTTATTCCAACCCAAAGCAAAACAGCGACTCGCGGCCACGCACATAGATTCGGCCATCGGCGATCGCCGGTGTCGCGACGCATGATTCGCCGACGTCATTGGTGGCGAGGATGTTCAGCTTCGGGCCTTGTTCAAGCACGACGATGAAGCCGTTCTCGCCCGTCACGTAGATCTTGCCGTCGCCGGCCACCGGTGAAGCGTAGTAGTCGCCGATGTTGCGGATGCGGCTGAGTTCCCAATGGCTCTTGCCGGTTTTGGTGTCGAAGGAGCTGGAGAGTCCACCCTTCTTGACGATGAACAGCTGCTCGCCAACAACAATCGGCGAGACAATATTCGACGGCGATTTGTTGTTGATGTTCCACAAGACGTGGGTCTTCGTGACGTCACCGCGACCGCCGCCGCGCACGGCCTGAATCGTATTGCCGCCACCGACTTGGTTTTTGGCTGATTGAAATGCGGTGTCGAGTTCCCCTTCGGCGATGACTCCGTCGCCGTTCTTGTCCGAGGCGTCAAAGCGCGAACCAAATTCCTTGGGGATCTCCGCCTTGGTCAGCTTGCCGTCCTGGTTGGTGTCGAGCCATTCAAGCAGCGCGAACTTCAGTGTCCGTTTCTCGTCGCCATAGCTTTGGCTCGACAAATAAATGATGCCGTCCTGAACGATAGGCGAGGCCATCATCGTCCGCAGCGTTGAGTTGCTGGCCCAGCGTTCAGCTCCTGTCGCCGGGTCATAGCCTTTCAGGAATCCGCTGCCGGACACGACGACATCGGTCTGCCCATTCGCTTCGCAGATGACCGGCACCGCGTAGCCACCCAGCATATCTGAACGATCAGCGGTCCACTTCATGGCCCCGGACTTCGCATCGACCGCGAACAGCACCGGAGACAGATCGTCGTCCTGATTAAAATAGACGGTGCCGTCATGCACGATCGGCGATGAGGCGGCTCCCCAGTCCATTAAATAGCTGGGGCTGGGCAGCGAGCGTTTCCACTTCTCCTCGCCGCTCATCGCCTCGAGTGCGATGAGGCCCAGCGTACTGAAGTAAACGTAAACCTGCTTGCCGTCGCTGACGGGAGTACTCGACGCATGGCTGTTCGGCGGAGTGATTCGGGGTAGCTTGCCGGACTCGAAATCGCGTTGCCATAACTTCTTGCCAGTCGCGGCCTCGAAGGCGAAGACGGAAAAAGTCCGCTCGGCCGTCATTGCCGTCGTGAAGACTTTCCCGCCGACAACGATCGGGCAGCCAACTCCGTCGCCGAGCTTCACCGACCACCGCAGGTTTGTGTCTAGCGAGAACTCGGTCGGCAATTTCTTCTTCGACGTCGAGACGCCGCTGGCGTTGACGCCGCGGAATTGCGGCCAGTCCTCGGCGAATGCCGGCATTGCAATTAGCCCGATTAACAAAATGCCCAGTCGATAAGTCATAATGCCTCTCTCCCGAATTCTTCCCGAGCAGCGAAATCAAACTGCACTCCAAGACTAAGTCTTCAACCCCATCTGCTGATGCTGTTCATTGACGGCAGTCATGTATCGAGCGAAAGCAACTTCGTCTCGCTGGCAACTGACCCCTTTGAAGACCATGGCAAAGGCTCGACGGTTGCGGATTGGTGAGCGGTTCGCGTCGGCTCGGTGAATTGTGTTGCCGTGATGAGCGACAACATCGCCGGGAGCCAGATGGATGCGGACCTCGGCTGCGCGGTCGGCGTCGCCGTAGTCGGTGATTCCCTGCGAAAATCCCAGCACTTTCGAGCGATTGTGCGGGCGGATCGGCACCAAGTGCGAGCCGCGGACGTATCGCAGGCAGCCGTTCTCGTCATCGACATCATCGAGCGCCATCCAGATCGTGATGACACTCGGCGGCGTGAGGCAGAAGTAATAATTGTCTTGATGCGGCGGAGTGATGTGATTCGTTCCCGGCGGCTTGTTGAACCACTCGGGCCCTTCGCACGCGGCAGGTTCACCAATGAGCGACTCGGCCAACGCTTTCCACTTCGGCTGCCGAGTGTATTCCGCGAAGAACGAATCCTTCTGCATGTGCTGCATCTGCTTGAGCGTCTCCGGCCGCGACTTGTCATCAAAGAAGGCGTCGGCGTCCGCCAGCGTCGGCACGACATCGCGAATATAGCGGTCGAGTTCTCGACGCAGTTCGGC
>VGZH01000008.1 GCA_016872645.1 Planctomycetota bacterium
AGCTCCTCGACTTGGACTCGAACCAAGAACCTAGCGGTTAACAGCCGCTCGCTCTACCGATTGAGCTATCGAGGAATTGTCACGAACGCGGATGATCGTGAATGAGGCGGGCTGTGTACCGGATGCCACAAGGTGTTGCAAGCCTTTCTGCGATTCGGTTTTGACCATCAAACAACGGCCGGTTCGGGTTTGAGGCAACGGCCGATTTCTCGGACGGCCTGGCGAAGACGTTGGGTGTTCTCGACGATCGCCAGACGCAGGTAGCCTTCCCCTTCTTCGCCGAAACCTCGGCCGGGGCTGACGGCGACACCGGCATCGTTGAGCAATTTCATCGCGAACGGAATTGAACCCATTTCGGACCACGGTTCGGGAATTTTCGCCCAAACAAACATGCCGGCTTTAGGAGCATCGATATCCCAGCCTTGGCGGTTGAGGCCGTCGACCAACGAGTCGCGGCGGTGTTGGTATTCCACACAGAGTCGTTCAATCGCCTCGTCGCCGTGCCGCATCGCAACGATCGCGGAGATTTGGATCGCCTGGAAGATGCCGTAGTCGTAGTAGCCCTTGATCGTACCGAGCGCCCGAACCATTTCTGAATTGCCGCTGCAAAAACCGATGCGCCAGCCGGCCATACTGTAGCCTTTGCTCATCGTCGTCAGTTCCACGCCGACATCGATCGCTCCGGGAGTCGCCAAAAAGCTGGGAGCCTGATATCCGTCGTAGCAGATGTCCGCGTAGGCAAAGTCGCTGATAACCAGGAAGCCGTACTTCTTCGCCAGCGCGACCAGGTCGACATAAAAGTTTTGCTCGATGCAGGTGCCGGACGGGTTGTGCGGGAAGTTGACGATGACCAGCTTCGGCTTGGGGAAAAGGTGCTCGCAGGTGTAGGCGATGTTGGAAAGAAACTCTTGCGGGTTGCGAACGTCGAGCGCGATCACGTTGCCGGACGCGAGCATTACGGAATACGAGTGAATCGGGAACGTCGGCGCTGGAACGATTGCTGTGTCCCCCGGTCCCATCAAGGCCAGGCACATGTGGCTGAAGCCTTCCTTGGAGCCGATGCAGGCAATCACCTCCGATTGCGGATTGAGCGACACGCCGTACTTTCGGTCGTAGCGTTTGGCGACTTCTCGGCGCAGGTTCTCGACACCGTTACTGACGGAGTAGCGGTGATTCCGGGCGTCGGACAGCGCCTCGATCATCTTATCGATGATGAACTGTTCGGGTGGGTCGGTGGGATTACCCATGCCGAGGTCGATCACGTCGACGCCGTCTTGTCGCTTTTTGTGCTTAAGCTTGTTGATCTTGCCGAAGAGGTACGGCGGCAGACGCTTGACGCGGTCGGCCACCGGGATCTTGAAAGGCTCGTCGGAAAAAGACGCTTCGGTTTCACTTCTCATAGTGGCAGGGAGCGCAAAGTGAGGCGAGGGAATGGAACCAGCCAAGGTCGGGCACGGCTCCGCAGACATTGGAGGGTGAACGGATTCTACCAATCTGTCGATTGATGAGAAGTTCGTCGTCGGCACCGAAGACATGCACGCCTCAAGATGACGGAAGTCGGCGATTCAAATCATGGGACCGCAGCCCCCGTAACATTGACCGGCAATGCTTCGTGATCAGCAGACTTTGGAATGATTACTGGGAAGTGGCCGTTGATCGTTTTGGCGTTGTCCGAGTTGCGGGTTGTCCGATTTCATCGTTGTCATTGCTGGTTGCGGTGGCTGGTTTCACGCTTTTGTTGTTGGCTGGCCCCTTCGCACTGGCCTGACGGATCGGGTTGGCATTGTCCGAGGCCGAGTTGATCTTCGAGGCTGGCCGGGTTCCAGTGGGCTTTGTGCCATCCGGTCGAGCGACGTTCGTAGGCTTCGATCCGCCGGTAGCCTCACCGGTGTAGTAGTTGTGAACCTGCGTTTCTTTTTTCAGATTGTCGAAGACAATCGCGACCTGTTCCTGAGTCTTTTGCCGTTTGATTTGATCTTCGAGTTCCGCCTGGATCTCCTGATCGAGTTCTTCAACAACCGGTTTCGTGCGACCTTCGCACTTCAAGATGACGTATCGCTGTGCCGCGTCGTCAAGCTGCACGACGGCGGAGACCTCGCCTGGTTTCAGTTTGAAGGCAGCCGTTTCGATGTTTGGGCTGCCAGAGTGTCGTGGAATTGGCGGGACGCTGCCGTCCAGCGACTTGCTGGATTGGTCAATGGAGAATTCTTGGACGTACTTTTCAAAGTTTTCTGGGTCTTCCTTGGCTTTCTGCCAAGCCGCCTGAGCTCGCCTCAAATTGTCACACAGGATCATGCGAACCTTGACGCGCGGGCCGTACTCGCGTTGAAACGCTTTATCGACTTCCGCTTTTGTGACTTGGATCTCAGTGCCCGCGAGTTTTCGCAAGGCGAGCATTGGCCAAATGACGTCTCGTTGGTACTGCGTCGGGTTGATGTTCCGTTCGGCCTGCAGCATTTGCAGGTATTGCTCGGTCGGAATTTTGAATTCAGCGGCGATGCGCACAATCTCTTTGTTGACCTCGGCGGAGGTCACTTCAATTCCCCGGGCCTGGCAGGCGAGTTGAATTGTCGCGCGATTGATCATGTTGTCGAGCACTTCTTTTCCCAGCCGTGCCACGCATTCCTTCGCGACCTCGTCATCGCTGATCGTGAGCACCTTGCCATCCAGGCTAATCCGGGCGGCAAAATTATTTTTTTGCGCGGCAGGCGACGCAGCGGAGGGCGTTCCCGTCTTGTTCAGTGAAACCTTGCCGGACGTGCCGTCCTTCGCGCTCGCGCGAGTTCCTTGCTCTTCGGCGGCAGTGCCCGGCGAGGCGCGGAAACACTGAAAGATGATCGCGGCTCCGAGCACAGCGGCTCCGGTTCCGGCGGCGACCCACAAAATTTTGGAGTGCGAACGAATCTGACCTGTCATGGCTTTGCATCCCTGCCGCCATGTGCGGCGTCTGTGTACGAGACGATCAGCCGATTTCCCCCGGCCGATTTGAGGCGGCGGGTTATAGGCCAGCCTCGAAAAACGGGTCAATGGGTGTTCGCAGCAGGGCAAGGCGTCGCAACCGCCCCCGCATTTCCTCTGTGTTATTTGCTCTTCGGCGGCGATTCCGGCGACTTGCGGCGCGGAGCGTCGAGGTAGCGAAAGCCAGCGTTCGGGTTGTTCTTGTCGAACGCGAAGGCATCAACATTGTCGAGGAAGTGTTTCACGTAAACCAGCGGGATCGCGAAGCCCAAGCCCTCACCGAACAGCACTTTCATGTTGGTTACGCCGATGACTTCACCGCGTGCGTTGAACAGCGGTCCGCCGCTGTTGCCCGGATTGATTTGCGTCGTCGTTTGAATGTAGGTCAGCCCCTCGCGATTGCGGTTCTTCGTGCTGACGATCCCTTTCGAGACCGAGCGTTCCAGTCCCAGAGGGTTGCCGATCGCGAAGACTTCTTCCCCTTCCTTTTGGTCGTCGGCCTCGGATAACAAAACCGGCTTGAACACCAAATCTTTTTGTTCAGGGATTTGCAGCAGAGCCAGATCGAGGAACTGGTTCATGGCGACGATCTTCACCTCGTCGATGCGCCGCCGAGCGTATCCGCCCTTCGTATCCTTCATGAACAGCGTCACGGCGATGCGAGTTTCCTTTTCAATCACGTGGTAGTTCGTCACGCAGTGCCCGCGTGCATTCACGATGAACCCGGAGCCGAGTCCGCCCGGCGTTTGTACCAGCACGACACCGTCGCCGAATTCGTTGGCGAGTTCTTTGACCGGCTTCAGCGGCAGTTTCGCAACCGAGTACAGGTCACCCTTTTTGACCTCGGCTTTCGCTCCGACTTTGTCGAAGCTGGCTGACCGGGACTTGATGCGGTCGGTCGGAATCTTGAGGACATCGACCCCGATGTCGATCACGACGATTTCCGCACCGTCTTTGAGGATCTCCCCCTCAATGCGACTGCCGTTGGTCAGTTCGATGACTTCGGCGAATGAAACGGTCGCGGTCAGGGCCACGATCAGGCAAGCGAGCCTTCCAGAATGACGCGGCATGAGTTCCCTTTTGAATGCAGGTTCACAATCAAAATTACGGTTTGAATTTCGGATGGCAGTCGTTGCAGGACTTGGAAACTTTGATGATCCCTTCGCCGTACAACGCGAAGTTGCCTGATTTGGCGGCCTCGGAGATTTGCTTGCCCCCTTCGATCAGCGGCTTCGCGAAGCTGGCGAATTCCGCATCGCCGTCCCAGCCGAATCCTGGTTCGGACAGGATTGAACCCAAGAACGTGAGGACCGCTCCTTCTTGGGCCGTCTTATCGGCTTCCTTCTTCAGGATCGCCTCGCTGGAGACGATGGACTTCAGAACCTCTTCCGATTTCTTGATCCGCTTCATGATCGCGACCAAGTTGCCACCGACCGCGTCGCCAAAAGCCTTTTCGGCTTCGGCATCGGGCAAGCCAGCCGGCTCGGAGCCTTTCAGGATGTCATCGATCTTTGCAAAAGCCTCCGAGACTGCTTCGAAGCTGTTCTTGGTCTTTCCATCCTTTGACAATGTGATTTCGCCAATCTTCCAGGAGAGGTCACGAACGTATTTGGCGTTCTTCTTCCAGGAGACTTCATCCGGATGCTTCGAGGCTGCGACAGCGAGTACGGCCAACGTCGCCGCTTCGGGAGCGATCTCCAGCAGGCTGGAGTTGTAGGCGGTGACCGACGCGGTCTTACCTGCCAAATAATTGCGAACGTTCTTGATCTCGTTGGTCAGCGAATCTTTGTCGATGAGGTCTTTGATTGACGCTCCACCGCCGGACTCTTTCGGTGTCTCCTTTGCAGGTGTCGTTGTCTCTGCAGTCGAAGTTCCTTTAGGGGCATCGTTTGTGGCAACGGCACTGTCTGGCGCAGTTCCCGTTTGAGTGTTGGCAGCGATCGTCAGGGGCTTGTCAAAGAAGACATCGTACGGAATGCCGTCAATCATCTTCGGACCGCCGGCGCTGCCTTCGGCTTTGATGCCGTCCGACTTCGGGCGTTTTGATTCACTCTGGTTTGGGTTGGACTGCGTTTCATTCGTGTTCGCGGTCCCTTTGGCGACTCCTTCGCTCGAGCCGCCGCACCCGGCGATCGAGACCAACAAACCGCACACCCCGGTGAGCAACACGCCGCAGCAACATCGCTGGAGGGACGATGACAGGTTCATGCAATGGTTTCCTCAAAAGATTGCGTTGGCAGGATTATGAAGGCTGAGCCTGCGACGACGCAACGCCGTGCCGTCGACCGGACGTGGGCAATCGGTCTATAAATCGCAAACGAGCGGCACGAATGAAAACCTCCCCAGCGACTCTTCCCGCAGTTCACCGTATTGCCGAGTAAATCGGATCATTGTCTGTCCGCTCCCCGAGTCGCCGATCGGGATGATGATTCGGCCTCCCTCGGTCAGTTGGTTCAGAAACGCAGCTGGCAATCGCTCGGCTGCGGCCGTCACGACGATCACATCGAACGGAGATTGCTCCGCCCAGCCAAGCGATCCGTCCTCCAACTTGGTGCAAACGTTTTCAAAACCGAGACGATTTAGTCGCGGCGTTGCAGTTTCCAGCAGGGCTGGCCATCGCTCGATGGTGAAAACCTCCTTTGCCAAGCAGGCCAGCACGGCGGCTCCGTAGCCAGTTCCCGTGCCGATTTCGAGGACTCGTTCGTCGCCATGCAACTGCGCCGCTTGAGCCATGAAGGCGACCGTGTACGGTTGCGAGATGGTCTGGCCCAACTCGACCGGCAATGCACGATCGTCGTAGGCGTGCGATCGCAGCGGCCCGGGCACGAACTCCTCGCGTGGGACTCGTTGCATCGCGGCGAGCACACGTTCGTCCGAGATGCCACGTGCTTTCAAATGCTTCTCGAGCATTCGGAGTTTCGAGGCGGCAAGGTGATCCGAAACGGCCATCGACATCCGACTCCGATCAGGATCAAGTTTCGTCGGAGTGCATCACTTCCGCATGGGATTGCAGTGCGGATGACTCTGGCTGCCACTTGTCGAAGAAGGCAAAGAACACGGCGGCGAAGACACATCCGAACGCCACGAGGTAATTCCACTTCAACGACTCACGCAGAAACAGCATCGAGAATCCGCAGAACACCACCAGCGTGATCGCCTCTTGCATGATCTTGAGCTGTGCAACCGGGAACTCGCGATGTCCAATCCGATTGGCCGGCACTTGCAGGCAGTATTCAAAGAGCGCGATGCCCCAACTGACGCCGATAGCGATCCAGATCGGCCCGGTCTTGATCTGCGGCCACTTCAGATGACCGTACCACGCGAACGTCATGAAGATGTTCGACAGCGTCAGCAACAGCGTCGTCCAAAAAAGAGTCATAGCCGATCCCTCGCTTACTGAGAGTACCACCGAATGAGTCTGGGAATCTCGTCCATCTGGGCTAGCGTACGGACACGTTTACGGAAACCGAATGAGCCGAAGATGGGGGAGTACCCGTGATGATGGTCAGAAATCGTCAACGCCTGCGAGACATCGTCGGCAGTGAGTTGTGTTCTACCCTGGCTGGCGGCAAGCCATCGGGCGATCCACATCGTCGCTGGGAAGATCAACGCGAGGCTCTGAAATCCTTCGACCAATGGAACGCCGTAGTACGCCGGCCCGCAGAAGTGCAGGCCTTGGACCTTCACTCGGAAGTAGCGTGTCCAAAGCTCTTCGCTCTCGGCTGGAATTCCAAATGATTGTTCGAGCGACTCGAAGGAGACCTCTCGAAAGATTGTCTGCAACGGCGGGGTGTTGCCGATTCCGCGAGCGAACTTCGTCGCCGCGCGAAACAGTTTCCAACGGCCGCGCCAACCGGACGCCAGATCGGCGGCAGTGTCTTTGCGAGCGTATTGCGCGGTCAGCATTCGAAATTGCATTCGTGCGAGTGCGCCCGGAGGACCGCCAGTGAGTTTCCATTGTCCTTCCGCCATCGGCAGGCCAACTTCGTGGACCGATTGACGAATGATGTCGAGAAACTCGGTCAGGAGCGTGCCGCTGAGTTTGTCAAAGCGGCTTTCGCCGACGATATCTAGCCAGAGCAAGATCAGTTGCAGTTTGACTCCAATCGAAGCAGTCGTTGATGCCAAGTCATAGTCGATCGCATCCACGAAGCGACGGAAGTCTGGCCAATCGACTCGCTCGCGCGCGGATACGGCAGGGGGAGGGGTACGCTCATGGCCTTCGGGGACGATGGCTCGCGCGAGTTGCTTGATCTCGTCCGCGTTCTGTTTCATCGAACGGCCACGATTGGCGACAACCGACGGACAACTGAATCGCAGGCTGACCGTCGCCTGCTTGCCCGCGGGATGAACCGCATACGGGTAGATGCGACACGCGAGCGGTTTCGCGGCCTCGCCAAACTTAGCATGAATGCGGCAGAGTCCTTGCTCGTTCAGGAACACACAGGCTCCGTCGGCTTGATGCGCGAGCCGATATCGCTTCGCCCATGGTGGCCCGCCTTGCCGCTCGAACAGCGCGTTGCCGGTTGGCGTGCCATCATTTGCAGTCCAGCCTTGAGACAGGATTCGCTGCCGTTCCTCCTCAGTGACTTCGATCGCGTGTTGCCGACAACAACCTCCACAGTTGTGACAACTCCAGTTCTGAATCGTTGGCAGGGTGAGCGAGATGGCCATGATCGTGCCTCAACGCTCGACCTTAGCGAGTGGCGTGCGTGGCGGCGACCATCTTCGCCGCGAAGTCGCCAATGTCACGCAGCACGTGAAGCGTGGCCTCTGAGTTGTTCGACAGGCGTTCGAGTTGTCGCACGATCGCCGAACCCACAATGACTCCGTCGGCCAAGCCACGCAGCGTTCCGACTTGTTCCGGCTTGCTGACTCCGAACCCGACAGCAAGCGGCAGACTCGTTTTGCCGCGCAGACGCTTGAGTTGGCCAGAGAGTTCTTCCGGTAGTTGATCTCGCGCGCCGGTCGTGCCGGCGATCGAGATACAGTACACGAAGCCGCTGCCGGTCTCGGCGATGCGGTCCTCTCGGACGGGAGTTGTGGTTGGTGCCACAAGTTGAACGGCATCTAGCCCAGCCTTGCGAATCTCGCTCGCGACTTCACCCGCCTCATCGGCGGGAAGATCAGGGATGATGAGTCCAGAGAAGCCGGCCGTCTTCGCGCCCTCCACGAAGGCCGCGGTTCCGATTCGGAAGACGATCGCGTAGCTGACCATCGCGACCAGCGGGGGGATCTTGCCGCCATCCGGACCGCTCGTGAGTTGTTGGATCCCGGAGAAGATGTCGTTGACTTGCAGGCCGCGGGACAATGCTCGTGTGTAACTGGCTTGAATCACTGGGCCGTCAGCAATCGGATCGCTGTATGGGAAGCCGACCTCGATCAGGTCGACACCTCGGCTGGCAAGTTCACGGATCAATGCCATCGACGTCGCGACGTCAGGGTCACCGACGGTGACGAATGGCATGAAGGCCATATGGCCTTGAGCCTTCAAGGCCGCAAACGTGGCGGCGATGCGTGTCGGTGTGGTCATGCTGTCCTACGCACCCGCCTTGCCGACTTCCATGACGCTCAGCAGGCCGCCGATCGAGAAGACGAAATTCTTTTGGTCGAGATGTTTGAAATCGCCGCTCTGGTCGATGTGCGAAAAGATGATCTCGGCCTCCGCGACCAGTCGTTCGCCGACATGAGCGGTGACTTCGACCGAGCCACCTTCCGCGCTGTCGTTTATCAGCTTGGCAGTGTAGGTCAGCGTGTCGCCGGGGACGACGAAGCCGTGGTAGGTGACGTTTGGAACTTTCGCCAGGATGACAATGTGTGCAAAATTGTTCTTTTCGCCGAGCAGGATGCCGCCCGTCTGAGCCATACCCTCGAGCATCAGCGACCCCGGCATCACCGGGAAACCGGGGAAATGGTCGTGTAAATGCTCTTCGGCCAAGGTGACGTTCTTGATCGCCTTGGCGTACTGACCGCTTTGCAGTTCGGTGAAGCGATCAATCCAGAACCAACGCATGAGCAACCTTTAGAGTGCGGCTTGACGCCGATTTCCTCTGCGGCCGAGCCGCGTTCTTTCGTTGAGACATTCACGAAACAAAAACGGCTCCGCCGCAATCCAAAGCAGCGTCAAGCCGCCGCAACCCCAATCTAGGCCGCCAATTTTCGCTGCACGAATTTGATGAGCATCTGGACGGTGAACATGTCTTTGATGTTCTCGACCTTCGGGTCCTTGGCGAAGGTGTCGATGTCGATGTGCGGCACTTTCGTGCGCAGAGCGGCGATCCCTTCGGCGGTGACGAGCCCGTCTTTGACAAAGCCGGCATCGGCCGACGCAAGATCTTCCGGGAACAACTCACCGCGCGGAATCTTGATGCTGAAGTTCTTTTCCAGTCGAAACACGATGTCGAGAAAGTCGATCGACTCAGCACCGAGATCAGCCTCCAAGCGTGATTCGAGCGTCACCTCGTCGTCATCGACTCCCAAAGCGTCAACCAGGGTGTCACGGACCTTCGTGAAGATTTCGTCGGACGTCATTCCAACCTCTCTTGGCCTGTCGCGCGGCCGGCCTGTTTCCAGCCAGCCTGCCGCTCAACGCAGCCGAACCGTTCTCGCAGTTCGTCACGGCCACCGGCCTCGCGAGCCGACCGGCAACCACCCACTATGAATCAAGAACCTCGGCTTCCCAGGAAACCGGGGTTCTGGACACGCTCCGTTATAATCCCGCTCCTAAAGTCAATCCGCCATCGACCGTCACGACATTACCCGTGACGTAGGACGCTCCTTCGCTGGCGAGGTATAGCACCGCTGCCGCGATGTCTTCGGGTTGACCGAGTCGTCGCAGCGGAATTTGCTTTTTGATCGTGTCTTCGGCCGCATTACGGATCGCCTCGGTCATGTCGGTCGAGATAAACCCCGGAGCAATCGCGTTGACAGTAATCCCACGGCGACCGACTTCGTTAGCCAGGCAGCGAGTGAAGCCTTCAATGCCCCCCTTGCTGGCCGCGTAATTCGATTGACCGGGATTGCCGAAGTTTGCCGCCACGCTGGAGACATTGATGATCCGTCCCGAACGAGCTGACATCATTGGCCGAGTCACCGCTTGGCAGTAATTGAAGACACTATTGAGGTTCGTATTGATGACGGCGGACCAGTTTTCCGCGGTCATTGTCGCCAGCAGTCCGTCTTTGATGATGCCGGCGTTGTTGACCAGAACGTAGATACCGCCCCATTTTTCGCAGATTTCTTCAACGATCCGATCGGCGTCCGACTTGCTGCTGACGTCGGCCTGGTAGCCGACAATCTCATGTCCCTCGCTCTTGAGTTCGCTGACCAGGGCGTCGGCAGCAGTGGAATTGGAATGGTAGACAAACGCGACCTTGGCTCCAGCACGCGCGAGCGCTTGCACGATCGCCTTGCCAATGCCTCGGCTGCCGCCTGTCACCAACGCCACCTTGCCGGACAAACTCATGCTGAACCTTAATGAGACATTGGAGGAAATGGTTTCTTTTCGGTCACTTTGGCAAGCGTCTTGAGGCCAATCAAGCCGTTGGACTGTTCCAAATTTGCGCAAACTGTTCTCGCAGACGAGCCACGAGCATTTCGTCGGTCTTCGCGAGACCCGGATTGCGGTCGCGCAAATTGATTCTCTGCAGGACAATTCGAGCACTCACTGCCGACTGTCCGTCGACTGTCCCCTCTCCCTTGAAGGTGCATTCCGTTTCTTCGAGTTTGTGAATGGTTGAGGTCACGGTCAAAGTCTTTCCGGGCGTCACGAAGTTGTTGAACTTCAAGGCCTTAGCTTGCTTGAGCGTGATCGTGCTGAAGCGGAAATCCTCCGTGTGCCGCAGTAGCCAAGCACTGGCTTGAACCAGCGACTCGACCATCATGACTCCTGGCAGAACCGGGAATCCGGGGAAGTGGTCTTGCAGGTACTCCTCAGCCAGCGACACGTTCTTAACGGTCGTGATCGACTTCCCCGCCTCGAGAGCGATGATGCGATCCACTAAGGAGAATTTCATGAAGACACCGTCTCGGACAAGATCCGCCAGAACCAAAGGGGGCGGAGTATATTGGGCGCGAAAGAGTGCCTCAAGAGTTTCTCCGAAACCGTAAGATCGGCCAAAACACTGAGCGTTGGTCCGAAAAACAGCGGCGGAGAAGTAAATCCACAGTCGAAAGTGCCCCCAGGGCCGAAATGGCTCAACCAATAGCCGTGTTTGTAGCTGCCGACTGGGCTGAGTCTCCGAGATTGGCTCGTCCGATGCGTAACTTATTTCAGCCAAATGGTTAGTGCCAACGGGAGTCGCGAAAGCCGGTTTGAGGCTTGTGCTAGCAGATGTGTTTGAGTTCTCAACTTGCGTCGAAAGAGCTTGCTGGTGATGGTTTAACTCGTCGAGGCGAAGGGCGAGTTCTGGTTCTTCGTGGCGCAGGGGATCCTCCCGTTCCGCCATGCGAGCTTCGTCGCGAGTTAGTTCGGCAACCAGGGTGCGGCAATTGTCTCGTTGTTTGAGCACCGCTTGCCGTTGGGTTTTAAGTTCTGCCATCTGAAATTCCAGAGTTTGCAGCCGTTGCGACCAATCTCGTTGTTGGTGCTGCCACCGAACCTGTTCCTCGGCCAGTAGCGAACGTTCCAGCACGAGCTGATCACGTTTCGACTTCGGCAATCGCAAGACGTACTCGTATTCCGAGCGAACCGCCGGAGGGAATGCGGCAACGCTCAAAGTGGCTGAGTCGGAAGCGTTCGATGGTAGTCCGAGTCCCTGAAGGTCGGTGACTTCACGCTGTGACCGAAGTTGTGCATTGAGCTCTGCCTCGTTGTCTTGCAGCGCGAGCATCTGGCTTTGCAAATCGCCGAGCAGTTTTGAGATGTGTTGAGTCAGTCGTTCGGGGCTGTCCGCGTCCGATCTGGCGGAGGTATCGCGAATCAGTTCGGAGAACAGATCGAGTGCCGGTTCACTTATGGTTGTCGCCACAACGGCGGCGTTGTCCCGACCAGAGTTTTCGATCGCTCGTTTGAGCCGCGGGAAATTGTCAGCCTTGTTCGCGTTACCCGGTTCGCGTTCGCGAAGTTTGGCGTAAAACAATTCGTCGGCCGAGGCGGTCTGCACTCGAAATTCGCAAGGTGTATCCGCGACAAAACGAACGTGAGTGCCTGTAACTTGGAAAACCGTGGTCGGCAGAGCGGGCGTTGGCGGGGGGATACAACGGGGCCTCGGTCGTGATGGTCGCACGGATTCTTTGCTCGGAACGCGGTCTTCCGGCGTTTCTGGAATTGGCTACAATCCCACCCGGCTGCGGAGCCTCGTTGACAAGCGTTTCTGATTGGCAGGAGGCCGATTGCTCCGTGGTTCGTGACTCTTCTGATTGAGGTCCAAGCATGTCCCGTGGATGGTGGAACGCATTGTGGATCGTCTTGGTGTGCTCGAGCTGGGCGTGTTCGAAGCCCGAAGCCCCCGCAAAAAATACGGCCGAGGCGGATAACGCCACCGGCGGTCTCAAGCTGGCACCACCCGAACCGGATGATGCCGGTGACGATTCGGGCAAGGCTCGCATCTCTGACAAGTCGAAAACGTCCGCCGGAATTGATGGCAAGAATCCCTTCCAGGACTCGGCGAAGAATTCGCCGGTCGAGGAGGGCGTTCCCCGAAAATCGTTGGATGGCCGCTGGATTCTGGTGCTGACTCGCCCGGCCCAAGAGCAGCAATTCATTGATTTTCACACAGGGATCGTGGCGGTTTCGGCCGCGAAGGACGACGAAGGCAAGTTGGTCGCCAAATGGACCGCTCCGACCGAGGTGCTGCCTCCCGCGAAGTTGGTCTCGTCAGAAATCAACAACAAGTCCATTCGTCTCATATTCAACATCGACGGCGGCACAAAGCTGGATTTCCAAGGAACGTTGAAGGATGGTGTCGTCTATGGCAACGCGCTGTTTGGCAATTGTTTGCCCGCTCGTTTGCTGCCGACCAAGGCGGAAGCGTTGGATGCTTTCAACGTGTCTCCCGAACCGACCGACGCGCGCGAGCTTAGCCAAGCATTCAGCAAGAAAGACCCGAAGGCGGCGTTGAAGGCCTTGGACGATTTTGTCGCCGATCATCCCCAAAGCCCGTTGGGCATGATGGCGTGGGAAACGCGAGTGCTAATCTCCGCGAGGCTCGACGTTGCCGCCGAAGACCTCGAGCAACTGATCGCCGACTACCAACAAGCGATGGCCATGTGGGGGCCGCGCTTGCAGCAAACTTCGCAAGGGAACATCGGCATCATCCTCGCACAGGAAAAATACAACCCCGAGTTCTCGCTGAAATTTGTCTCGACGGCCGACAAGAGCATTACGGACGAGTCGCTCAAGGAACTGAAAGACCAACTCAAGCCGGTTCGTGAAGCCATCCTCACGGTGCAGGCGTTGAGCTATGTCGAGTCGGATGATGCGGATCGTGCCGACAAGGCCTTCAACTTTCTGACAAAGCTGCGCGGCAAGAAACCGTTCGATCCGGCTGTGCTGTACGGCCTCGCCCGCTATCAGGAGAAGGCGAAACAAACGGACGAAGCGATCGCGATGTACGCCGAGCTTGTCAGCTTGCCGATGCTCGAAGCGTTCTTGCAGCGCGAGTGGGCGCAAAAGCCCGACGCCCCGAAGCGTGATCTCCCCAGTGCGACGCTCGCGAAACTTTGGGAGGCCAAGCACGGAAAAACTGAGGGGCTCGACGAATTCAAAGACGAGACCTATCGCCAACGAGTCGTCGCGTTCGCGGACAAGCCGTCCGCCGAGGCTCCTGCCGGCAACAAGCTGGTGTTGTGCGAGTTGTTCACTGGGTCGTCCTGCCCGCCGTGTGTTGGAGCGGACATCGCCACGGGAGCACTCGAATTCACCTACCCGAAAACGCAGGTAATTGTCCTGCGATATCACCAGCACATCCCCGGCCCCGACCCGCTGACGAATGCCGACGGCGAAGACCGTTTTTCAAACTACTACCACGGTCAGGGAACTCCCACCGTCGTGCTCAATGGTGCTCCGGTCAACAACGTCGGAGGCTACCTGCCGAACTCACCGGACATTTATCGTGGCTTGAAGACGCTGATCAATCAGCAGCTTGAAGCCAAAGCGACCGTCCAAGTCGGCGTCAACGCGCGAGTCGTCGACGGCACGCTGCAACTGGTTGCCAACGTTACCGGACTTGAACAACTCGGCGACGAAGCCAATGACGTTCGCCTGCGAGTCGTCATTGCCGAAGACGAAGTTCACTTCCTTGCCCGCAACGGAGTCCGCGGTCACGAGATGGTCGTCCGCCGCATGGTCGGCGGCCCCGCCGGCGTTGAACCCAAGGAGGGCAAGCTGGCGATCAAAGAATCGATCCCGCTGTCTGAATTGAAATCGTCACTCGCGACTTACTTGAAGAAGTACGAGGAAGACGAAGGGATCGACTTCCCGGCCAAGCCGCTTGATCTGAAGCGACTGCATGTCGTGGCCTTCGCGCAGAACGACGAATCGAAAGAGATTCTGCAGACCAACGCGATCGCCGTCACCGCCGGAGATTCGACGACCTCTAATGCAATCACGCCCGCCAGCGGCAAGGCCACCGCCAAGAAGCCGTCGACGGACAATTGATCTGAAGGTCTCTTCCAAAATGACAAAAGCCCGGTGTCTTCATGTCGCCGGGCTTTTTTTGTTGGCTTCGAAGTGCATCACTCCACGGATTACGGCGCGTCGAATGGCTTGTCGGCCTCTTCGAGTGGAATGTTGTTGAGCTTGAAGAGGCGAATCTTTTCGGCCTTGTCCTCCACCACAACGATGCCTCCGGTCTTGGCGTCGTAGGCGTACATCTGATATGGCGGCAACGTGGCGGCCAGTTCGATATTGAGCTGCTTCATCAGCTTTTGAGCCTCTTTGAATGTCGGATACTTGTCGTCGTTGGTCGCCTTGAGAATGTCCATCTGATGTTTGAAATTCAGGACGCTGGCTCGCGAGGTGATGGAGACGTAGGCATTGAACGTCACCGTCAGCGGATCGTTGCCGGTGACGTTGTTTTCGATTTCGACGATCTTGGGATTCTTTTTGGCTTCGGCGAGGTCCACGAGGGTTTTGGTCGTCTTGCCAATGACGGCCGCAGTTGGTTGAGCAGGTGCAGTCGCGGGAGCATTCGTGTCGGGTGCTGCCACAGGTTGTGGGTTCACCGCCGGAGTAACGGCTCCACCTCCAGTGGCGTTTTGGACTGCCGAGACGTCTCCAGCGGACGCAATCCCCGCAGGAGCCGTTACCGTTTGTCGAGGCGGCTCATTCACCGCCTTGTCGAAATCATCGCAGCCCAAAAAACCAATTGCCGCCAAACAGACCCACAAACGACGCATGGCAAGACTCCTCGACGAGGATGATCAAATTTGCAACCGCGGGTATTCTCCAACCGACTGTTGTCCGGCACAAGCGAGTCTGAGAAAGGATGGCCGTCACGATCCGTTTCGATCGCAGTTGTCCCTACAATCTGTGCCGATGTTTTCGACAGGAAGGGACAGCATGAGTCGAATATTTTCCGCCACTGGCGTGGCTCTGGCCGCGCTGTGGCTTGTTGGATGCGGATCACCGGCGGCGGTTTCGCCGCCAACGGTTACCTCACCCGCGACAAACGCGGTCACGCCCATCAGCACGCCGGAAGATGAAGCTTTGCTCAAGAAGGTGTGCCTGCAATGTCATCAGTTTTCTGATCCCGGCACGCTGGCGAAATCGGATTGGGACGAGGCAATCCCACGCATGGTGTCGATGCCCGGCTACGGCAAAGTGATTGCTCCCAAACGTTTTGAAATGGAAGCGGTCAAACGCTGGTTTGTCGATCGGGCCCCTGGCTCGCTGACGCTGACTGACCGAGGCGACGTTGCGGAGCAAACTCCGCCGCTCCGCCAGGTGCTTCTGAATTCTCCGAATCCTGAAAAGGTGTCATTTGTCTCGCAGGTCAAGCTGCTGACTGCGCCGGCGGGCGAGCGGCGATTGCTCACCTGCGACATGCGGAATGGCTGGGTTTGCGAGGTGACCGCCCTCGACCGCCAGCCTCAGCTCCGATTGCTCAGCGAGCAAGTCTCCAATGCCTGCCGACTGGAATCGGTGGTCTTGAGCGAATTGGGTGGCAGCGAGTTGGTAGTCGCCAACCTCGGCACCTTCGTGGCGATGGATCACAACCTCGGCAGTGTCGATTTGCTTCGCCGGCAAAAAGACAGTTGGGAACACCGCAGTCTGGTCAGCAATCTCGGCCGCGTTGCTGATCTCAAGCCACTCGACTTCGATCGTGACGGCGACGTTGATTTCGCTGTCGCGGAGTTCGGCTGGCGAACGACCGGTCATGTGCTGCTTCTGGAAAACACAACTCGCGAATCGAGCACGCCGGTCGAGCCGCAGTTTGCCGTGCGGACGCTCGACGAACGGCATGGTGCCGTGCAGTTGGAAATCGCCGACATCGACGGCAATGGTCGCCTCGACGTGATCGCGCTGCTGGCTCAAGAACACGAGATGTTCGTCGCGTATCTCAACCAGCCGGATGGGTCCTTCAAACCGCGCGAATTGTTTCGGGCGCCGCATCCCACCTGGGGCTTCTCCGGTTTTCAGCTGCTGGATTTCGACGGCGATCAAGACCTGGACGTACTCTTGTCCAATGGCGACATGATGGATGGTCCAACGCTCAAGCCGTATCACAGTGTCACTTGGCTGGAGAACGTCGCCGACTTGAAATTCGAACCGCACACCCTGGCCGAACTTCCCGGAGCACACCGCGCCGAAGCGGCTGACCTCGATGGGGACGGCGACTTCGACATCGTCGCCTGCACGCTGGTTCCGATTGGGACGGACATACAAGCGAAACGCCAGCAGAGTTCTCTTCCACCCGCACTCGTGTGGCTCGAACAGACAACGCCGGGAAAGTTCGATTTTCACGTTTGGAAACGGGGACCGGGCCGCTATCCAACCTTGACCACTGGCGACTTCGACGGTGACGGAAAAACGGATGTCGCACTCGGCATCGGTCTGTGGCAGAAGCCCAGCGCCACAGAAGTGGACACCGGCTATCTGGAACTTTGGCTGAGCAACCCCTAACCCGACCCTTTGTGGGTCGGGCGAGTCGATTTCTCATTGGATCATCCAGACCACAAGGGCCTGGGCTAAAGGAGCGTCAACGGATTCACTCGTGTCTTCAGCGGTAGGTCAACGGAACCGCCAACGCGATGTGATTCAAAGATGGCCGCGATCATTTCGATGATCGCTCGCGAGTCGGCTGCCGAACACCTTGGTTGGCGATCCTTTTCGATGCAGTCGATCAAGTCGGTAATCGCGGCGATGTGACCCGCTTCGTAGGTCAGGTCGTTGCGCGGTTCCGGCTTGCCGATCCCGGCTGAAGTGACCGGCTCCCATTTCTTGCCAGTGCGGCCGGGAGACCAACTGCTGTCCTTGAGGATGTGCGTCTTCGCGCCGTAGCCGCTCTCGGTTTCGATGATCCCCTTGCTGCCGAAGATTTGCAGAGCGAACCGCGTCGGATTGCCGGCCGCTCCGCGATGCGATCCAAAGTAACCGGTGATGTCGTTGGCGAACGAGTAGGTCGCGTCGATCGCGTCTCCGGCGAGCGGGCCGATCCCTTCGTTGCCCTCGGCGACGTCAGACTTCGTGACTTTGTGTTTCTTCTGCATCACTGTCGCGTAGCAACTGGTCGCATTGCCCCCGATGGCTCGCATCAACCCGAAGATGTGCGATCCGAGCACCCACAAGTCCTCGCCGCCGCCACGACTGGCGTCCTCTTTGCCCCGGCCGCGCAGTTCGAGAACGTCGCCGATCTCGCCGGAGTGAATCAGCGATTTCACGACATCGAGCACCGGCGACCACTGGCTGATGTGCGCGATCGCGAGCTTCAAGTGCCGCATCTCAAGCTGCCGCATCGCGTCATCGCATTCGGCGAGCGTTCGGCAGAACGGTTTCTCCATGTAGACGTGGCAGCCATGCTCGGCCGCCGCGACGATCATATCGTGATGCTGGTCGATCCAGCGCGGACAGATCGCGACGATGTCGAGCTTTTCTTTATCGAGCATCTCACGGTAACTGGCGTACGTCGTCTTCGGATTCGTCCGCTTGGCGGCGGCGGTTCGCCCCGCTTCATTCTCGTCCGCCAGGGCGACGATCTCGACATTCGGCACCTTCGAAATAGCGACGTCCACGCCGTGTCCGTAATCCCCTTTGCCCGTACGTCCGATGATGCCCGCTCGATAAGTCTTCGCCATGATGGGTCTCCTGAGTTTGAGAGGCCGGGGATTATGCCGCGTTCCGCCCGTTGAGTCACCCTCGCAGCAGAACTAACATCGCGCGGCTGTGGCGTGCGGTGTGTCAGCACCGCATTAAATGTCTTTGGCTCCCTTCGATTTCCAGGCTCAACTGCAAAAGATCCAAAGCGGTGTTGACACACCGCAGTCCAAGGATGAACCATGTCCTTCCGCGTCGGCCTAGGCCACGACACACACCGATTGATTGCCGGACGTCCGCTGATTCTCGGCGGTGTGCGGATCGAGCATGATCTCGGTCTCGACGGCCACAGCGACGCCGACGTGCTGCTGCACGCGATCACCGATGCACTGCTCGGAGCGGCGGGACTCGGCGACATCGGCGAGCTGTTTCCGAACACCGACCCGCAGTGGCACAACGCTGACTCCGGCATCTTTCTTCGCGAGGCTCACCGACGGCTGACCGAATTCGGCTGGAAGATCGTCAACCTCGACTGCACGATCCACGCCGAACGCCCGAAGTTGTCGGCTCACAAACCGGCCATCGCTGCTCGTATCGCCGAACTGCTTGGCCTCGACCGCAGCCAAGTGAACGTCAAAGCCAAAACCGGCGAGAAGGTCGGCCCCATCGGCCGACAAGAAGCGATCAACGCGGACGCTGTCGTGCTCATCGAGAAAAGTTCATAGTCTCGCCTCGAGGTGGAACGCAGTCGCCTCAAGGCGGAACTACGAACTTCCGTCTTGAACCGCTCGGCCATTTTGCACGACTCTCCCGGCCGTGAAGTCGCCTGTGGCGAACTTTGAATTTCTAGTCTCGAGTTTCGGATTTCCTCACCATGCCCATTCGCGTCTACAGCACACTGAGTCGTCAGAAGGAAGAGTTTCAAACGGTCGAGCCGGGGAAGGTCTCGATGTATCTGTGCGGGCCGACGGTTTACAAGCCGGCTCACATTGGGCACATGGTCGGGCCGGTCATCTTCGACACGATCAAGCGGTATCTGGCGTACTCCGGATATCAGGTGACGTGGGTCGTCAACATCACCGACGTGGATGACAAGCTCATCGTGAAGGCGGCAGAGAAAGGGACGACGGTTGAGGCTCTAGCCAAGCTGATGACCGAGGATTACCTCGACAACCTGCGAACGCTCGGCGTGGATGGCATCGACCACATGCCGTACGCGACGCAGTACATCAAGGAGATGCAGGAGATCATCGGTGGGCTGATCGAGAAGGGTTTCGCGTACCCGCTCAACGGCGACGTCTATTTTGAATGCACGAAGGACGCCGACTACGGCAAGCTCAGCGGACGCAACCTGACCGAGATGCTGGCCGGCACGCGAGCGGAGACTCGCGATGGCAAGCACAACCCGGCCGACTTCGCCATGTGGAAAGGCTCGAAGCCGGGCGAGCCGGCGTGGGATAGCCCGTGGGGACCGGGGCGGCCGGGCTGGCACATCGAGTGCTCGGCGATGGCTCGCAAGCTGCTCGGCGACACGATCGACATTCACGGCGGCGGACTCGACCTGATGTTCCCGCATCACGAGAACGAACTTGCTCAATCCGAGTCCTGCACCGGCAAGCCGTTCGCTCGCTACTGGCTGCACAACGGCCTGCTGCGAAAGAGCGGAGCCGGCGGCAAGATCGGCGGCGATCATTCGCGGCATGGCGATAGCGCCGACATGATGGCCGAGAAGCAGGCCCAGGAAGAACAAAAGTTGGCCGGCTCGAAGGGAGCCGAATCGGTGAAGACCGCCGTCTTCGCCAAGTTCGATCCTGAAACGGTCCGCTTTTTCCTGATGGCGACACACTACCGTAGCCCGGTCGACTTTGGCGATGACCGCTTGGCCGAGACCGCAAAGAGTATCGATGGCTTCTATCGCCTGATCGACTCGTTCGGCCGAGCGACCGGGAAGGATTTTTATTCGCTCGCTGTTCCGGCGACGCGAGCCGAGTCCGACAAGACCTGGGCCACGACCGCCTCGGCGAATGCCAGCTGCGAGGCCGAATTCACGGCGCTGCGAACGCGGTTCCTCGACGCGATGGACGACGACTTCAACACCGGAGCCGCGACCGCCGCGTTATTCGATCTTCGTAAGACGCTCAACAGCTTCATCACGGATGAGAAGCTCGAAGGCGAAGGCAAATTGAACGCGGCCGCTCAAGCCGTGTTGCTGCGAGGCGCCACGCTGTTCAAAGAGCTGGCGAACATTCTTGGCGTGTTCCGCAAGCCGCTTGAAAAGAAATCCGCTGGCGGTAGCCACGACAAGTTCATCGACAGCCTGATGCAATTGCTGATCTCACTCCGAGCGGACGCTCGCAAAGCCAAGCAATTCGAGATCGCCGACAAAGTTCGCAAGGGGCTGACCGAGCTGAAAGTCACCCTCGAGGACCGCCCGGAAGGAACGCTTTGGCGACGAGATGCGTGACGAACACCGTACTGCGACCGGAAGGGAGTTGCCTGCCGACCGATGGCACGGCCGCTCCCTGACGGTCGCGGTACGGCCTACTTCCCCAGCAACATACGCACGCTCGCGCCAATGTCGGCGGACTTCATCAGCGATTCGCCAACGAGAATCGCTCGGCAGCCGGCGGTGGTGAGGCGTTCGACGTCGGCTCGCGTACGGATGCCGCTTTCGGCCACCAGCAACGATTGAGCGGCGATACGAGGAGCCAGCCGGATCGTCTGGTCGAAGTCCGTGATCATCGTCTTCAAGTTACGATTGTTGACACCGACCAGCGGCGGTTGCAGCTTGAGCACTCGGTCGAGGTTGTCCGGTTCATAAAGCTCGATCAAACATTCCATGCCCAGTTCGCTGGCATAGAAATAGAGATCGCGCATCGTGCAGTCATCGAGACATTCAGCGATCAGCAGAATCGCATCCGCCCCCGCCGTGCGAGCCTCCAGCACTTGATAGCGATCGACGATGAAATCCTTTCGCAGCACCGGCAACGAGACCGCTCGCTTGATCGCCGTCAGATATTCGAGCCGCCCTTGAAAATACTTCTCGTCGGTCAGGCAACTGATGCACGCGGCTCCGTTGGCTTCGTAAGTCTTTGCGATCGCGACCGGATCGAAGTCCGCTCGAATCAACCCCGCCGACGGCGACGCCTTCTTCACCTCGGCAATCATGCCAATACCAATTCGCTCGGCGGACGACTGCAATGCGGCGACGAAGTCACGAACCGGCGGCGCGGATTTCAATTCCGACTCCAAAACAGCGGCGGGCCTTCGCTGTTTCGCTTCCGCAATTTCCGTGCGCTTGTCAGCGACAATTTCATCTAAGACGTTAGGCATGAGGAGCAAAGTAGCCATCATCGTTCCGCATGACGAGCCTTCCCGACGGGATGATCGAATCGAATAAGAGACTCGCGTTCGCCAGTTGAAAGGCGTGTCGCGAAAGGCTCATCACGCGGAACGATGATGGCTACTTTGATCTGGAACGATCCGCACACTCGGAGAACTGGTCGGCGAAAATGACCGCTCAGGCATCGAGTCTGCTTGATGTGAGTCGTTTTATCCGATACCAATTGCGTCCCTGCCAATGATCCCGCCTCGTTTTCGCCGACCGTTGTCTTGAGGACACCGCTCATGGCCGCGACGAACCGCCTCGGTTGCACTGAGTTTCAGCGCACGCTGCTCAATCGCCGCAGCTTTTTGAAGGCTGGGGCGTTGGGTTTTGCGGCGGGTGGGCTGTCGCTGGCGGATGTGCTGCGCGGCGAAGCGGCGACGGACGGGGCGACTCGCAAAAACAACGTGATCATTCTCTGGATGCGCGGCGGGCCTGCTCATCAGGATATGTGGGATCCCAAGCCGGACGCTCCGGTCGAGTACCGCGGTGAGTTCGGCGTTATCCCGACCAAAGTCCCCGGCATCATCCTCTCTGACATGCTGCCGATGTCGGCGGCGATCCAGGACAAGTATTCGATCATCCGCAGCCTGAACCATCACGACGCGGGGCATTCGACCGGGGATCAGATCTGCTTCACGGGTTACAACTCCGGCCCGAACGCCGACGAGAACATTCATCCGAGCTGCGGCAGCATCGCCTCCGAGCAACTCGGTCACTTGAACCCGGACCTGCCGGCCTACGTCATGATTCCGAAGCTGCTGCCGGGAGCGAACTCGGCGTATCTCGGCGTGGCTCATAAGCCGTTCGAGACGCTGGCTGATCCGGCTCAAGAAGGTCCGTTCAAGGTTCCGAATTTCGCGTTGCCTGAAGGTCTGACGGCGGATCGACTCGGCTCGCGACGCGAAGTCCTGCAAGGCTTCGACCGCATCAAGTCGGAGATCGATCGCAGCGGCCAAATGTCGGCGATGGACCGATTCCAAAACAGTGCGTGGGGCATTCTGAGCTCCGACAAGGCGCGTGCCGCGTTCGATCTCAATGCTGAGCCACACGCGATTCGCGAGCGTTACGGATTCATGCCCGCATTCGATCCGAAGGCCGCCGACCGCTGCGGAGCTCCCGCTTGGAGCCAGCGGATTCTGTTGGCTCGTCGATTGGTCGAGGCGGGCGTGCGCATCGTGACGGTCGATCTCCGCTGGTGGGACACGCACGTCAAAGGGTTCGAGTCATTGCGACTCGGCTTCCTGCCGCGCTGGGACCGAGCGTTCTCGGCATTGATCGAAGACCTCGAGCAGCGCGGGTTGCTCGACACGACGCTGGTGGTCGGTTGGGGCGAGTTCGGTCGCACTCCCCGAGTCAACAACAACGCCGGGCGCGACCATTATCCGAATGTGTTCAGCGCGGTGCTGGCCGGCGGCCCGGTGCAGGGTGGCCGAGTGGTCGGTTCATCGGACGCCTACGCGGCGTTTCCCAAGAGCAATCCAAAGTCGCCGCAAGACGTGCTGGCCTTGATGTATCGCCATCTCGGCGTGGACATTCACCGGAACTACGTCAACCGCGCCGGTCGCCCGATCCCGGTCCTGCCCTTCGGCACGCCGGTTGATGAGCTGTGTTAGCCATGAGCGATTCAACTCGAACATTCGGTCGCGTCATCTGTGAATTCGAGTATCGTCCCAATCGCCTTCAAACGCTCGTGTTGTTTCTGCTTGCCTGCGGAGGCGAGGTGATGTTCTGCTATCTCGCCGTGAAAATCGACCAGCCGGTAAATGTTCGGGGATTCCAAATCACGCCCCAGCAGGCTCGTTTGTTGATGACGGCGTTGGCATTGCTCGCACCAACTGGTGTGCTGGCCTTGGGCGGTCTGATGGTCAGTAGCTTATTTCAACAACGGCGTCTCGTGCTTACTGACGAATCTGTGATCCTGCCCAAGCCAAGTTGGCATGGTTTGTCATCAGCGGAAATCGAACTGCCGTTCGAGGCTATCAAGGCCACTGCCATTTGTCCGTTTATCGGAAGTACTCGGTTGCTGCGTTTGGATCGCGAGATTGGTGCGATTTCGATTCCGAGCAACATGTTTCCTAATCGACGGGATTTTGAGGAACTTGTCGTCCTGCTTTCGGACGCTCGCAATGCAGCGGCCGAACGAACGTCTGCAGATAAGCCCGAGTGAAAGGCTTCCCTACGGCTTGATCGCCTTATCGATCGCTTTTTCCAGTTCGTCGGCGATGTTGACCTCGAACGGTTCGTCGGGGACAGATGCGGCATCGGCTTTCTCTTTGGCTTTTTCGAGGAATGCTTTGAGTTCGTCGTCGGTGAGTCGTTCTTTGAGCTGCTGGCTGCCATCGGGTTGATGTTGCATGACCAGTTGCATCGCTTCTTGAACCTCATTTTCGGGAATGGTTTTCTCGAAGGCTCCCCGAGCTAAGCGTTGCAGTGTGCGGCGTGCCGCGTCCTGGTCGTCATTCGAGAGTCCGGACGGCTTCACGTACTTTTCGTCGGCCGCCATCACCAGCCCCAACGGCAGCAGCGGGCTTTTGGCGATCTGCTCCATCACGTGCCCGAGTTGCTGAGTGCTGACTTTGCCGGCCTGGAAATCGTCCGCAAGCTGATTGATTCGTTTGAGAATCCGCGCTTTGTCTTCCGCGGGAAGTGAAGACTTGGCGACGGCATCAGCGGCGACTTTCTTGGTGATGTCGGCGGCCCATCCCTTCCAGTTGAAAGCGATCCAGACGCCGATTCCGGCGACGATCAGCAGCAAGCATCCGGCAGCACAACCGCATCCCAGAGCGAAGTTGCGGCAGCCGCTCGGTCGCTGCGGAGCAGGCTCATCCCGATCAAATGTGTTGTCGGATTCCAGGACGTGTTCGTCGAGAGTGTTGGACATTGCGAGTTTTCTAATCGAGAGGCGACGGCCCGCCGCCGAGGGCTACAACTGTGCTTGCCACCACAAACGCCAGGCGCGTTGGTCGTATCCGAAGTCTTGCTGAGAAAGCGTGCGCAAGGCGTCGAGAACTTCGGGATTCTGAAGCGGGACGCGAACCGTGACCCATTTGACCGGCGGCGTACGGACGTTGGAATTGTCGACGACCGCGCCGTTGGGAAGCTGGCCAGTTCGCAGTGCCGCCTCGACGTCTGGTGGCAGCCCACTGCTCGAATTGCCCTGCGAGCCATCGCGATTGAATCCCACGGCGAAGGCGGGAGCTTGCGGGACGCGTATTTTGTGCGAGGTCGCCAGCGCCTCGACCAGAGATGGAATTGCCTGGCGAACGCCGCACTTACCGAGCAGGATAGCGGCACGCCTCACAATCAAATTGGATTCGTCGCGCAAGGCACGCTCGATGATCGGCACAGCGGCGGCGCGTTGTTCCGCAGTGAACGCTCCGAACGCACTGGTTTGCAATGTCGGGTCTGCATCGGAAAGTGCGACGCGCACCAGCGCCGGGATGGGAGGTTGTCCTTCAAATTGTGCGAGCGTCTGCACGGCGAGGCGACGAACTTCGACATTCGCATCGCCGAGCAGAAAATCGACAATCGCCGGTACGGCGTCGGGGTCACGCAATTCGCGGAAATTCGCGACCGCGTCTGCCCGCCTCGGCGCATTCCGGCCGGTCAACCAGCCGAGCCACAAGCGAATCTTGGGGCGCCAGTCATTTTGCTCACGGTGGCGCGTCGTGTTCGATTCCAGTAAATCGCGTTCGAGCGTCGTGATGATTCGTCCCTTGTAACGCACATAACCGGCCGCAAGCAGTTGGGCCTCTTCTTCATCCGGACTCGTCCACGTGGTCCCCTGACGGCGATGTCCAAGTCCGTAATGAGCCGGCTTGTGTTCGGGATCAAGCTCCAGAATGCGTTGCAGTTGTTCCTTGCGCGGTTGGGTGAGACCATGCTGGCGACACCATTCGGCGAGTTGCCAGCGGCCATCAATCGTGTCGGCGACGCGCCGGGCGAGCGATTCGTACTCTTCGAGGGCTCGAGGTCGTCGGGTGATGAATGCGACTTGCTCGCGAGCGACAACGATCTCCGCACCGGTCAACGATTCGACGACGACTTCTTCCGATTCCGCGACTTGATTCTTTCGTGGTTTGGCAGCCGGAAACTTGACAAGACCGCGAATTTCGCCACCGTCGGTCAACTTGACCACATCAGCGGGGAGGTCGGCGGAAGCCAACAACGACAAGCCCGCGAACCACAGCGAGAGCAACCAGCGATGTGTCGTTGCGGGGAACATTCGGCGAACTTGAGCCTGATTTTGAAAAAATAGTCCGGCGACGAAAAACCGTTACCGGAATTTCGGAGCGGGAGCATCGTATCCGGTACGCCGGTCATTTCGACAGCAGAGGTTTCGCAAATTTTGCACAGGCTTGACCGTGGGAGGGGGGTACGGGCAACCTGCACTGGCAGCACGTTCGGCAGTTTAGTCCGCTTTCCGAGACGAAGCTCGCTTGTCGGCTCACGAATTGTCCGAGCGATCGATTCGCGAGGTTAAACTCAGACGCGACCGACAGACTTCTGCGAAAGTTGCTCCGGCGACACGAGGTTCCCATGAAAACGATTCGTCTCCTCTTCTTCATCGGCCTGGCGTTTGGCTTGATGTGCCTGACGGATTCCCGGTCTGCACCCGCACAATCGTCATCCGCGAACGTCTCTTCGGAGCTGCCGACCTCACGCATGCTCAGCCGTTTGGGATTGGAACGGTCGTGGTGGAGCCAAGCCACATTGAACCCCAAGCGGGACAAAGTGAAGTACATGGTGCTTGATGAGGAGAACATTTACTTGCAAGGGACCGGCGGAACGGTCACGGCCTTCGATGCGGAATCCGGCAAGCGACTTTGGTCTGTGCAACTCGGCAATCGCGACGAGCCGATTTATCCAGGCGTATCCAACGAAAAATATTTTCTGACCGTCAACGGAATGTCACTGTACTGCATCGAACGGTTCAACGGAAAAGTCCTGTGGGAACTGACGCTACCCGCGATGCCCTCGGTCGGTCCCTCTGTGGATGATCAGCACATCTATATCGGAGCATTAGACGGCAGCATCTATTCGTTCGAGTTGCAGAAGATCAACGAGATGTATCTCAAGCGGATGCTGCCGCAGTGGTCCTATCAGGCCCTGCGCTGGCGATATCGGACCAGCAAAGACATCACGACGAAAGCGTATTCGACAGGACGTCTGGTGAACTTCGCCAGCCGTGACGGTTCGCTCTACGCCGTGAGTGCCCTGGAACGCGACCTGAATTGGCAGTTCGAGACCAATGCCCCCATCACGGCTCCGCTGGCGACCACACTCGATTCACTCATCCTGGCCTCCGAAGATTATTTCGTCTACTGCCTGAATCGCGACAACGGACTGGTGCGTTGGGAGTTTGCTTCGGGCTTTGCGATCCGCAAAGCTCCGGTTGTGATCGAACAGGATCTTTACATCATGCCGGATCGCGGCGGTCTGTTTAACCTCGATGTTCGCACTGGCTCAGAAAAGTGGGAGCGTCCCGGCATCACCGATTTGCTCGGTGCCACAAAGAGCCGGATTTTCGGCTCGGATATGACAGGCGACATCGTTTTGTTGCAACGCAGCACCGGTCGTCCGTTGGGGACGTTGCCGCTACGGCCATTCAGTGTCCGATTGCAGAACGATCGCACCGACCGACTTTATTTCGCAACACCGTCCGGCTTGATCGTGTGCCTGCGGGAACAAGGATCGGAATTTGCAAATTACCACAAATATCCCGAACGTGCTCCGATTGTCCCAGACGTCGAACCCGACGAGCCAATGACTCCGGTCCCCATGCCGGATGCGGCCGCCAACCAATGAGGCAGAGAATTCCCCCTGATCCTCTGGAAATCGACGGCCTGCTCTCTCGGCGAGAGATCAGGCCGTTTTCGTTTGTCTGGCTTCGTTGTCGAGCCAAAAACACGCGGATAGGATGCCCGCCTCTTTCAGGTTGGATACCTTAACTTCGGCTCACAACGAAAAGGGCATCATGTCAGACACAGCGCAAGGTCCAGCAGAAGCTTCCAACGCCAAACGGTTGTTGTGGGCGGGGTTCATGGCGATTCTCGCGGCCGGAATCGGGTTTTCGATTCGCGGCGGATTTCTCGACAACTGGATCACCGAGTACGGTTTCACCGCTAAAGAAGTCGGTGACATTAACGGCATCGGGTTCACCGGGTTCTGCTTCGGCATCATCATCGGTGGAATCGTCTGCGACAAAGTCGGCTACGGGAAATTGGTCCTCACGGCGTTCGCATTGCATATGTTGTCAGCGGTGATCACGTTCGCCCCGAATGCCAGCATGAGCAAAGAGACGGTTGGCCAATTGCTGACCGCTGGTTCGTTCCTCTTTGCTTTGGCGAACGGAGTGCTGGAAGCGGTGGCGAATCCGCTGGTCGCGACGCTCTTCTTTAGGAATCGCACGCACTACCTCAACATTCTGCACGCAAGCTGGCCGGCTGGATTGGTGCTCGGCAGCGCGTCGGGCTGGGTGCTCGACGACATCATGCACGTCGGCTGGAAGATGCAATTCGCGCTGTTCCTGATCCCGACCGTTCTCTACGGCCTGATGTTCTTCGGTCAGAGCTTCCCGAAGTCGGAAGCCTCGCAGAAGGGCTTGAGTCTCGGTGAGATGTTTAAAGACGTCGGTATTCTCGGCGCGCTGGTCGTGGGAGGTTTGCTGGCGATGTTCTTCGCGAGCGTGCTGCCTCAGTTCATTACTCCGGCCAATGCAACCGACGTGCAGATCGCATCGGCTGCGGGCATGGCGACGAACATCGGCTATGTGGTCGGCGGAGCGTTCCTGATCGGTGTCGGTGTGATGACTCGGTTCTCACTCGGCTCGATCTTGTTGTTCGTGTTGTTCGTGACGCACGGATTGGTCGGAGCGGTCGAACTCGGCACGGACAGTTGGATTCAGAACATCACGGGCAACATCCTGACATCGCAGGAAGGCAAATGGCTGTTTGTGTTCACTTCGTTGCTGATGTTCGGACTCCGGTTCTGTGCCGAATTCATTGAGAAGAAGATTGGCTTGTCACCCGTTGGAATTCTGTTGGTCTGTGCCGTGCTGGGCTGCCTGGGCCTGAATCTCGCTAGCGGCATCGCGACGTTCGGCGGTGCGTTGGTTGCTCTGACCGTGTATGGAATCGGCAAGACCTTCTTCTGGCCGACGATGTTGGCCGTCGCGTCTGATCGATTCCCGCGTACCGGTGCGTTGGCCATCTCGATCATGGGTGGCGTCGGCATGATGTCCGCCGGTTTGATCGGCGCTCCTGGTTTGGGTTATGCGAAAGATCGCTTCTCTGGGGAAGCGCTGGCCAAGGCAAGTCCCGCCGCGTTCGAGGCCTACAAAGCCGCGAAACCGAGTAAGTTCCTGGTGTTTGCCGACGCGACGGGCTTGGATGGCAAGAAGCTCGGCGACGTGCAGAAGAAGCTCGAAGACGCCCAGAAAGAAATCGCAGCATCGGGCGGCAAAGACCCGCAAGCCGCTCTGCAAAAGCTCAGCGACGAAGAACGCGCCGTCCAAGCCGCCAGTATCCAAGGTGATCGCGACACGCTCGTTGCCGACTCGACGATTCCTGCGACAATGGCCGCGATCTACCTGTTGCTGCTGATCTACTTCAAGACGATCGGCGGTTACAAACCGGTCCACATCGACGGCGGACAAGCTGGAGGCCACTAAGCCTCGGCGAGGTCCGATCGAAAAACTTCAGTAAGGATCCCCCGCAGCCCGGCTCGTCTTAACCCTACGACCGGGCTGCGATCGTCTTCACGACTGATCATTGCCTCAATCACACAGGCTGTTCGAGAATCGCAAACATGTCTCATCAAAATCGACGTCAGTTTTTGGCTCAAGCTGCATCAGCCACTACTGCCGCATTCGCCGCGCCGTGGATCGTTCCGAGTTCCTGCTTTGGAGCCAACGAGCGGATCGTCACCGGGCACATCGGTGTCGGCGGGCAGGGGAATAGCAATCTTGGAGCGTTCTTAAAGCTCGCGTCGCCGGTCGCCGTTTGCGATGTCGATAAAACACATCTCGCTAAGGCGGTTGAGCGAGTGGAGAAGGACACGCAAAAGAAATGCGAAGGCTTCGGCGACTACCGCAAGCTGCTCGATCGGAAGGACATCGACGCCGTTGTGATTTCGACGCCAGATCACTGGCACGCTCTGACCACGATTCACGCCTGCCAGGCGGGCAAAGACGTGTACTGCGAGAAGCCGCTTTCGCTCACCATCGTCGAAGGTCGCAAGATGGTTGAGGCGGCTCGTAAGAATCAGCGGATCGTGCAGACCGGTTCGCAGCAGCGATCAGATAATCGGTTTCGCCAGGCGTGCGAACTGGTTCGCAACGGCCGACTTGGAAAACTAGAGCGAGTGATGGTGGGACTCCCCGGCTCGAACTTCAACGCCAAGCCGGTGCCGGACAGCGATCCGCCGCCGGAGCTTGATTACGACATGTGGCTCGGCCCCGCGCCGCAGCGGCCCTACAACGTCAATCGAGTCCATTACAAGTTCCGCTTCTTCTGGGATTACTCCGGCGGACAAATGACAAACTTCGGGGCGCATCACATCGACATCGCGCAGTGGGGACTCAGCATGGACGACTCCGGCCCCGTCGCCACTGAGGGAACCGCCACATTTCATCCAGAGAAGCACTACGAAGTCACGCAATCGTGCCGAGTCACTCACACCTATGCCAATGGAGTCATCCTGATCGTCGGCCAAGGTGAGAAGGATTGCCCCGGCGGAGTGACGTTCATCGGCAGTGAAGGGACGATCTTCGTCGATCGCGGCAAGATCAAGAGCACGCCCGAAGAGATCGTCAAACAGCCGATGACCGACAGTGACGAGCGGCTCTATGTCAGCACGAATCACCATCAGAACTTCCTGGACTGTCTGAAGACCCGCAAGCTGCCGATCTGCGATGTCGAGATTGGCCATCGCGCCGCGACGATTTGTCATCTCGGCAACATCGCGATACGACTTGGCCGCCGCATTCAATGGAACCCCGCTACCGAGCAAATTGTCGGCGACGACGAAGCGGCAAAATGGGTCTCGCGACCGTACCGCGCGCCGTGGACTTTGGGGTAAAGTTGAGGGCGAAATAGGCTGATAGCTATTTCGCTCAATCATCATGAAACAGCTCGAACACTTGACCCTCTCTTTTACAACAATGGCCGTGGGCTGCAGCGTTGATAAGCCTTTGTCCCCTCGCGAACGTGTTGTTTCGAACGTCCACGACAAGCCAAGACGAGGAGAAGCCCAAGGCTATGATTTGGCCGTTTCCGGTTGTTGAGAATACAGACGTCATCACCTTGACTCGGATCACGAATGGTTCTCAACCGATTCTTTACGTCGTTCACGATGAAGATGGTGATTGGCAATTCCTCGATGGCGGCGATGTCTTGGATGACGATGCCGCCACAATCGCGCTGAAGAAAGTTGTTGAACTGGATCCGTCCATTAAGACTTTGGCTGACCTCCCTGCAGGATGGGCGGCCGAGAGCGCAGATATCAAAAAGCCGTGGGAGCGATCCCAACGATAGCGGCAGACAATCGCAGACATCGGTTACCTTTATGCAAAGCTGCTATCTCGACAATGCCGCGACCAGTTGGCCGAAACCGGAATTGGTGTTGGAAGCGATGGCTCGCTACCACCAAGAACTGGGCGTTGCCGCGGGTCGCGGTGCGACGCGGGCCGCTTCCGAAGTCGAGGCGACGATCGCTCGCTGCCGGCTGCGAGCCGCTCGGCTCTTTGACGCAGGATCGTCCGACCGGATTATCTTTACGTTTAACGGCACAGACAGTTTGAACTTAGCGATTCACGGATGTCTCAAGCCCGGCGATCACGTCATCGCTTCGACGCTGGAACACAACTCGGTCCTGCGTCCACTGAACGAACTGCGCCAGCGCATTGGCATCGAGACGACGTTCATCGAACCAGCGGCCCAGGGTCGGGTCGAGCCGGCACGATTTCGCGATGCTTTGCGACCGAACACAAAGTTGATCGCGCTGCTGCATGCGTCCAACGTGACCGGCGTTGTTCAACCGATCGACGACGTCGGCACAATCGCGCGAGATGCCGGCGCATTGATGTTGGTCGATGCGGCGCAGACGGCGGGACATCTGCCGATCGATGTGCGCAACAGCCCCATCGACATGCTGGCCTGTCCGGGACACAAAGGGTTGCTCGGCCCGCTGGGGACGGGACTGCTGTATCTGCGACCGGGCATCGAGCAGCATGTCGCCAGCGTCCGGCAAGGTGGGACCGGATCGCTCAGCGAGGATGACCAGCAACCCGATCGCCTGCCCGACAAATACGAGTCTGGCAATCACAATGTTCCGGGTCTGTTCGGTCTGGAATCGGCGTTGAATTGGTTGGAACAACACAACATCTCCGAACGACACGCTCACGAATTAAAGTTGCGTCGCCGTTTGATTGACGGGATCGCCAGCTCGAAGTCCGTGAGACTCTTCGCGGCAGAACTTTCCGACGAGCTCGTCGTCGGTGTGGTCAGCTTCGTCGTGGACGGCTTTGATCCGCAGGAGATGGCGGCGATCCTCGATCAGGACTTTCAGATTCAAGTGCGTGCTGGCTTGCATTGTGCTCCCGGAGCCCATCGTAGTCTCAACACATTGGCATCGGGTGGTACGATTCGCGTCAGCTTCGGGCCGACGACGACCGTAGAAGAAGTGGATCGGTTGCTGGATGCGTTGCGTCAGTTTTGAAACGGGCGGCTGACGGGAAATGAACAGCGAAAAATGAAGATGGTCAGACAACTTTGCATTTCATTTTTCGTCCTCACCTTGCTGAGCAGCCAATCGGCTCGCGCGGCGGACGAGCAGCGAGACTTTGAAAACAAGGTGCGGCCAATTCTCGTTGCGAGATGTCAGTCCTGTCACGGCGCAAAGAAGCAAGAATCGAACTTGAGGCTCGACACGAAAGCCGGCTTCGAGAAAGGTGGTGATAACGGAGCGGTGATTGACTCGAAGCAGCTTGATCAAAGCGAGCTGTTGTTAGCGATCCGTCGTGAAGGTGGCCGCAAGATGCCTCCCGACAAACCACTGGCGGCTGAAGAACTCGATGTGCTCACCGAATGGATTCGTCACGGCGCATTCTGGCCGGATGATTCCGCCACACCGGCAGCCGATGCGGCCGCTAAACATTGGGCGTTTCAACCAATTGTCTTGCCCCCTGTGCCTTGGCTGCCGAACGAAGAATGGTCGATGACGCCGATCGATCGGTTCGTGCGAGCCAAGCTGCGCGGGGCCGGTTTGACACCGTCTCGCTCCGCCGACAAACGAACGTTACTGAGACGAGTGTCGTTCGATTTGATTGGCTTGCCGCCCACGTCGGAAGAGCTGGAAGAATTCCTCGCAGATGATTCCCCCAATGCGTTCGAGAAAGTCGTGGATCGGTGGCTTTCCTCGCCGCACTACGGCGAGCGTTGGGGAAGGCATTGGCTGGATGTGGCCCGGTACTCAGACACGAAGGGCTACGTCTTCTTTGAAGAGAAGAAATTTCCGTGGGCTTGGACCTACCGCGATTACGTCATCCGCTCGTTCAACGACGACTTGTCGTTTGAAAGATTTGTAATTGAGCAGCTTGCGGCGGATCAGCTTGAGCTTGGCGACGACAAGCGACCGCTCACGGCGATGGGGTTCCTGACGCTCGGCGGGCGGTTCATGAACAACTTGCACGACGTGCTTGATGACCGCATCGACGTCGTCACGCGCGGGCTGCTGGGGCTGACGGCAACGTGTGCTCGGTGTCACGACCACAAGTTCGATCCGATTCCACAGGCGGATTACTATTCGTTGTACGGCGTCTTCCGCAGTTCAATCGAGCCGACGTTGCCTCCCGAATTCCTGCGGCCTCCTGCCACTGAAGAGTACGCGAAATTCTCGACCGAGATGAACGCTCGGTTGAAGAAGCTCACCGATTTCGTGACCGGCAAACATGCGGCGCTCGTGTCGTCTTCGCGGACCCGCGCGGCGGAGTACCTGCTAGCGGCACAAGCTCAAATGACGAAGCCGCCGACCGACGACTTCATGTTGCTGGCCGATACGAACGACGTGAACCCCACAATGACGCTCCGCTGGCAGGTCATGCTGGAAGCCGCTCGCAAGAAGCCGCATCCCGTCTGGCAGCCGTGGACCAAATTCGCCGCGCTTGCAGGCGATCAATTTGCTTTGAGGTCGAAGGAAGTCTCCGACCGACTCAAGTCCGGCCATGAGCCGATGACCGATAGCCGAAAGCCTTCATCTTTTTTCTGTAATCCGCTCGTCATCGCCGCGATCTGCGAACCGCCGCCGATCACGCTCAACGAAGTCGCGACCCGCTACGGCGAACTGCTCAAACGGATCGAGACGAAATGGCAAGAAGCTCTGAAGCAACAACCGCCGCTCATCGCGTTGCCCGATCCGCAGGAAGAAGAAATCCGCCGAGTCCTCTACGGCCCGGATGCCCCGCCTGACGTGCCGCTGGCGATGGGTTGGGGATTCTTGTCGCTGTTCCCCGATCGGCCAACGCAAGGCGAATATCAAAAGCTCATCAAGGAAGTCGAGCAGTGGAGCATGACCACCGCGGGAGCACCGGCTCGCGCGATGGTCTTGGTCGATGACGCGACGCCGTTCGATCCACAGGTGTTTCTGCGAGGAAATCCGAACCGGTTGGGAGCGTTCGTGCCACGACAGTCGCTCGCCATCGCAACTGCAGATCGCAAACCATTTGCGACCGGCAGCGGGCGATTAGAATTGGCGAGATCGATCGTCGATCCGCGCAATCCGCTGACCGCACGCGTCTTCGTCAATCGCGTTTGGATACACCACTTCGGCACCGGACTTGTGAAGACTCCCAGCGACTTCGGTTTACGGAGCGATCCGCCGTCGCATCCCGAATTGCTCGACTGGCTGGCCGCCAACTTTGTTAAGTCGGGCTGGTCGATGAAGTGGCTGCATCGACAGATTCTGCTGTCGGCGACGTATCAACAAAGTGCGGAGAGCGGAATGCGAAGTGCGGAGCACAATACATCCGCATTCCGCACTCCGAAAGCCGTACTCACCAATGATCCCGACAACAAATGGTTGTCGCACGCGAATCGCCGCCGTCTGGAATGGGAGTCGCTGCGTGATTCGTTGCTGTTTGTCTCCGGCGACTTCGATCGCCGAGTCGGCGGCGAATCGGTCGAACTGCTCAACGGCTTCGTCTCGCGACGATCGCTCTATGGTTCACTCGATCGGCTCGATGTTCCAAATCTGTTGACGACGTTCGACTTTCCGACTCCCGCCTCGACGAATCCGCAACGAGACTCGACCACCGTTGCTCCGCAAGCACTGTTCTTGATGAACGGCGATCTGACGTTCGAGGTCGCCTCGCGATTGCTTCGCCGGCCTGAGATCGCGTCCACCAACGATCTGCCCATCCGCGTGCGGAAACTCTTTCAGATTTGCTTCCAGCGACTGCCCACCGACGCCGAACAGCAGGCCGCTCGCCAGTTCCTGAGCGACGCGCCAACGCCGGAGCGCTGGACCGCGTTCGCACAATCGTTGCTGTTGGCAAACGAGTTCGCATTCGTCGATTGAGCCAACGTCGCCGTCACGCGGAAATGAAGTCATGCCAGTCGAAGCCGTCGGGCAGTTGCGGCAGTCCAGTAAATTCCAAGTGCAAGATACGGCGGTGTTGATTCGTCCCTTCCCGTGACGAAATGCTGCGATGAGCCAACATTGGTCGCATCGCCAGGACGTCGCCCCGCGAACCAAGAATGGTTCTTGCTGTTTCGAAACTCGCGACCGGCTCTTTGCCGAGCCGATGCGAACCGGGCACGACCAGCAACGGGCCGTTCTCATCGGTCATGTCGTCGAGGTGGATGCGCAGCGTCAGCATCGCTTCGAGCACCTCGCGGCTGGCTTCGACGTGCGGCACTCCGGCTTTCAGCGTCGGCTTGCTGAAGACGGTGCTCTCGCCGACGTGCGGCTTCACGGCGATGGTCAAATCCTTGTGCCATGGCAACGCCCACGTCCGCTCCGGCGGTTTGTCGAAGAACAACACTCGGACCAAGCCGAAGTCAGGGCCGAGCACTCCGTTGAGCAATTCGAGCAGCGGCGAGCGTCGCCAAATCGTCTTCGCCGGCTCGAACAACCGCAGCAGATTACGTCCGGCATAGACAGTCCCGGCTTTGTCGCGGATCGGCCCCTGAACTTCGGTAACGCGAGTCATGACGGCATCGAGACCAACAACCAACTCATCGGTTTCAGAGGCGGAGAAAACACCCGGCAGAATGGCGAAGCCCGATTTGAGAATCTCGCGTTGCCAGTCAGCGGTCATAAGTCGTCACGCTCCGAACTTGTCGAGCCGACCCGCGTGAGCGAGCGCGAAGCCCATCAGGTACTTCGCGGGGAATTGGCCGAGACCGCCTTTCAGACATTCGCGTTCGCCGAACCTGTCGCACAAGTCGGGGCGGCAGCGCTCCTCGGCGGCGAGCAGCACAGGGACCGGGTGCCAACTGTGCGATTTCATTTTGCTCGGCGTGCTGTGGTCGCCGGTGACGATCAGGACATCGGGCTTCAGCGCGGTGATGCGCGGGATCGCGGCGTCGAGTTCTTCGATGCGGCGGACTTTCTCCGGGAAGTTGCCGTCCTCGCCGGTGGAGTCGGTGTACTTGAAGTGGACGAAGAAGAAATCGAAATCGTTCCACGCCTGTTCGAGCCGCGACATTTGATCGGAGAGCGTCTGCCCGGCGTCGAGCACGTTCATGCTGACCAGCCGCGCGAGGCCGCGGTACATCGGGTAGACGGCGATCGCTCCGGGCTTCAGGCCGTACATCTCTTCAAAGGTCGGGATCGGCGGCTTCTTGTCGATGCCTCGCAATGTGAGCAGGTTCGCTTTCGGTTCGTGCTTCAAAATCTCGCGAGCTTGCCGAATAAATTCTTTGAGCAACTCAGCGGTTCGTTGCGAACCGGCGCTGCGAGCGGTCGGATCAAGCGGCGCGACGCCGGTCTTCTGCGGATCAGTATCCTCGACATCCCCGCCAAGTCCCTCGGCACGCAGGACGATGACGAGTCGATACTCCTTGACGTGCCGCACGAAGACTTCGATGCCGGGAATCTTGATCGCGGCTGCCAGCTTCGCGACGACTCGTTCCCCTTCAGGCGTCGCGATGCGACCGGCTCGGCGATCGGTGATCAGGCCGTTGCCGTCGATCGTGCAGAAGTTGCCTCGGATCGCCACGTCGTTAGGGCCAAGCTCAAAGTCGATGCCCAGCGCTTCCAGCACGCCGCGACCGATCTGATATTCGAGCGGATCGTAACCGAAGAGCCCCAGATGCCCCGGCCCGCTCCCCGGCGTGATGCCCGGTAGAACGGGAGTGCTCAAGCCGAGCGTGCCGCGCTTTGCGAGGGCATCGAGATTCGGCGTTTTCGCGGTTTCGAGTTCCGTCAGTCCATCCGGCGTCAACGGCAGTCCGCCGAGTCCGTCGGCGACGAGCAGCACAATCTTTGAGCCGTTGTTCGTGTTGAGTTTCCGAGTCAAGTCTTGCAGGTCAGGCATGATGTCTTCGCGAGTGAATGAGTTTCAGGACACGGGTCGTTAAGTTGCGCGGATTGTTGAGAAGCCTCAGAGGGGTTGCAACCTTGCAGACGATCGAAGTGCTGGGCTGGGTTCTGTTCGCGATTTGGGCGGTGGTGTCGGGAATCCCGACCGTGTGGCTGCTTGGTCGGTCACTCAATCGGCAATCGGATCGGCTGGCTGATCCGGCATCGTGGCCGCGCGTGTCGGTCATCGTGCCGGCTCGTGACGAAGGTCCGAAGATTGAAGCCGGGTTGAAGTCACTGCTGGCATCGGACTACCCGAACATCGAGATCGTCGCGATCGACGACCGCTCGCGCGACGACACCGGCGCGATCATGGATCGGCTGGCGAACGAGAGCGACGGGAAGCTGCGAGTCATCCACATCACCGATCTGCCGGAGGGTTGGCTCGGCAAGAATCATGCGTTGCAGGTTGGCGCTCAACAGTCCGACGGCGAATGGGTGCTGTTTACGGATGGTGATGTGGTTCACGCTCCGCAGACATTACGGCAGACGATTCGGTTCGTGGTGGCTCGCGGCACGGATCATCTGGCGATGTTCCCGGATTTTGAGTCGGGAGGAGTGTTCGAGACGGCGTTCGTGATCGGCTTTGGTGTCATGTTCGCGGCGGGGACTCAGCCGTATCTGATCCCGACGAAATTCACGCGAGCGTACTGCGGAGTTGGAGCGTACAACCTCGTGCGACGCTCGGCGCTCGACCGGGCGGGTGGTTTCGAGCCAATCAAGCTGGACATCATGGACGACGTGAAGCTCGGCAAACTGCTGAAGCGGACGGGGGCTCGCTGCGAAATCCTGCGTGCCGAAGGCGGACTGCGCATCCGCTGGCAAGCCGGAGCCTGGGCCTGCATCACGGGCTTGGAGAAAAATGCGTTCGCTTCGGCGAATTATGCGGTCATGCAATTGCTCTGGATTTGCGGAGTGACCACGCTGGTGTTCTGCGGGCCAGCCATCGGAGCAGTCTTGGTTGGGGAGTCTCGCACCGGCTTCGTCGCGGCGACGATCCTGTCGCATGTTCTTTACGGGCTGACGGCCTGGCTGCACGGGTACTCGTTCTGGCTGTTTCCGATGCTGATGCCGGCGGGTTTGGCGTTTGTATTTGCGTTTCTGAGGTCCGGTTGGGTCACGATGCGGCAGGGTGGAGTCCGTTGGCGCGATACCTTTTACTCGTTGGAAGTCCTGCGAGGCGGTCTGTTTCGTTAAGGCCTTCATGTCGTGACGATTGTGCTGACTCGACTCGGAGGGTCGCATCGGTCGCAGGGAGACTCCGCGAGAGAGGGGCTTTCTGAACGGTCGGTTCGGTTGCAATCGAGGGGTCGGCCACGTCTAATCCGGCCGCTTTCCAGGCTGGAAAGCTTCGGGCGACTGGCGGATTGATCAAACCGACGCCAGTTGATTCCACCGAAAATCGGCGGAACAAGGAGCTGGGAAGTTCGGCCGAGTGGGTTATGGTTTGATCGTTCTCACACGAAAGGAATCAGCCAATGAAACTTGGCTGGAATTTCATGAAGTTCACAGCGTTAGTGAGTGTTTTGGGACTCTCGATTTGGACGATCGGCTGCGGCGAACCCGCGTCGCCGGTCAAGCCGATCTCCCCCGCGAAGGCAACCAGCGGCGAAGCCGGTTCAACCAAGGGTGGCGGAACCGACGTTCCGGCCGCTCCTGAGGGAGACGCCGGAGCCGTGAAACCGGCCGATGCAGGCGACAAGAAAGAAGAGCCGAAGGCTGAAGAAGCCAAAAAGGAAGAGGCTCCCGCCGAGAAAAAAGAGTAGCCTGAACGGCCATCCGGCCACACGCAGACGCTCACGACGCCGCGGTTTAATCCGCGGCGTTTTCGTTAATTAGCCGCTCATTTTCTCGTCGTACAGACGCTCGATGTCGGCAATCGTCACGGTGATCGTCCGGGTGAATCCGGTGTGAGCCCGGTCGTATTGTACGTTGCTCGCCTTTTCCGGGTGGCGATGCACGGCATCGGCCAGCCAGTGTTTGTCAGCGTCGGCCAGCTTGCCGATCGCGGCGTCCCAAATGGTTTTGGTTTCAATGACCAGCGAATCGACTCGCGGATCGAATTTGTTGAAGTCGGCCATGGTGGTCTTCGCGGTGCGGAAAACGAGGGTTTAAGACGGGCCGCAGTATAGTCGCGGGACGTGAGGTTGGTAGCCAATGGAATCGACGTCTCACCAAAGCGTGTAGCCGCCGTCGATGACGATAGCCGCTCCGGTGACATAGCGGGCCGCGTCGCTGGCAAGGTAAACCGCCAGCGGGCCGAGATCCTCTGGTTTTCCAAAGTCCCCCGCGGGGATTTGCTGCTTGAAGGTGTCGATGATCGCTGGATTCTGAGCGGCCCAGCGAACGTTCGGTTCGGTCATGAATCCGCCAGGGCAAATCGAATTGACTGTGATCCGATGCGGAGCCCAATCAGTGGCAAGTGCTCGCGTAAACTGAATGACCGCCGCCTTCGAGGTCTCGTAGCTGCGGCCGCCGATCCCACGATTGGCTATCATCCCGGAGATCGACGCAATGTTGATGACTCGGCCACCAGTCCCGCGTTTGACCATTGCTCCGCCGATCAGCTTCGTGCAGAGAAACGTGCTCGTCAGGTTGATATCCAGAATCTGCTGCCACTGTTCGAGTGTCTGATCCTCGACCGGCACGTTCATCCGCCGTCCGCCGACGTTGTTGATCAGAATGTCAAACGTCCCGAACTGATCAAGCGCTCGCTGACAGACTTGCTCGCACTCACTGGGGACGCCGACATCGCCGGCCAGAATGTCCGCCTTCCGACCGAGCTGTCGAATGTCGGCAGCGGTTTTTTCCAAGCTCTCACGATCGCGACCGACCAGCACGACCTCAGCACCCACATCGGCAATCGCCAAAGCCATCTCACGCCCAAGTCCACGGCTTCCACCGGTGATGAACAGCCGCTGGCCGTCTAAGCGAAATCGATCAAGCACGCTCATACAAAGTGCTCCGGTGGTGAAAGGGAATTCGAGTCGATGGATTCAGCGACGGGTGTCGGTTGTTCTTCGAGAGTTGCCGGCTCAGGTGGCTTCGCCTTCTGATAGATGAAGATTTCCATGTGTGAGAAAGGCCAGTGATGCGCAAGTTCCCAAACATCGGGCATGACGAATTTCGCCTGCGCCGGTGTCCGAAAGACCAATCGTGTATCGGGAGAGCTGACGTCGTCGCGGGCAAGCTGCTTCAGAACTCGAAACAACTCTGAGGTGGGAGACAGATCTTTCACCATCGCGAACGGCGGATCAAAAAAGATCCAATCGAACGGGACAAACTGGGCCGATCCCCCTTTGGGGCGAAACGAGCAACGAAAAATGTCCGTCTGCCAGCACAAGCACGCGGTCTGAGCCTCCTCACCCAACGAGGCGACATTGTGTTTCAGTAATTCGAACGCTTTGCGGTCTTTTTCGAGGAACACAACGCTCGCCGCCCCGCGGCTGAGGGCCTCAAGACCAATCGTTCCCGTACCGGAGAAGATATCCGCGACACGCTGTCCCTCGATCCAGTCACCGAGCCTCGTAAACAGCGATTCCTTCACAAAGTCGCTGATCGGCCGCGTCGTCAGTCCGGGATTCGCCAACAGTTTTCGCCGACGAAATCGTCCTGCAATGATCCGCATGTGCCGATGCCTTCCGCCTTAATTGCCTGTTTTCAGAGCGGGAATCTGTTTCGGCAGCTTGCCAGCTTGAACCAATTCAAAGTGCCGCCGGATGATGTCTGCCCCCTCGTCACCGACCGTTTTGAATTTCTTCTGTCGGGGCAGTGGCACGGGAGGTTCTTCTGGGATTGGTGTCGGCGGGGCGGAGCGCGCTGGTGCGGGATCACGCCGGACAATGGTCGTGTCTCCCGTTTCGCTTTCGCCCTCTTCATCCGCCAGCCAGTCCAAAATGCTGTCGTCGCAGGCAGATTTGTTGGAGGGCGTAGTTACCCCCGTTTTCTTTCCGGCAAGTTGAAACGTAATTGGGCCGACTCTCAAAATATCCCCTGGTTGCAGTTCCGCTTTGCCATTGATTGCAACGTCATTGATCAAGGTGCCGTTACGGCTGCCGAGATCATGAACCACCACGTGATCTCCCTCGCACACCAAACGACAATGTTGACGGCTGATTTGGTTGGTCGCCAGCCGGATCTGGCAAGACTCATCCCTGCCAACGACGACCTCTCCTTCGGGAAGCGTCATCCGCTTTCCTTGATGTTTTCCAGAGAGAATAATGAGGATCGCAGGCATCGAAAACGGCGCTCATTCCGTTGCTCGTATCCACGAACTTCGGACGGAAAGAATCAGGAACTGCGACGCTGCCCCCTCCGTCGCCCATGGACTTACTCGTGCCGCGGAACAATCAGCGGCGCACCACAATCCGTACATGTTAGTGTCCGGCCGCGATGCACGGGACTCACTTTGAATTTCTTTCCGCAGCGGCAATTAAAGCGGATACGTTTCTCTTCTTTTGGGCCCCCGAGGTGCGTTCGCTCCCAAACACGCTGAACGATATCTCTGATCTCGGCGAGCAAGTTGTCTGGTGCGGCAGGCTTCGTCAAATAACCGTCGGCTCCCAGCCGCTCGGAAAGAGCGCGTGAGTCCTCCAGCGAGATTGCCGACAATACCAGGATAGGAACTGATTCGTCGGAGCGTTTCATTCTGTCGATCAACTCAAAACCATTTTCTCCCGGCAGGATCAATTCGGTGATTACGAAGTCCGGGCGCCGCATCCGAAATGCAGAGTGCGCTTGTCCGCCGTCTTTTGCAACTTGCACTCGGTATCCGTGCTGTTCGAGCAATGCCTTCAGCGAATCAGCCGCCGCGGAATCATCCTCAACCAGCAAAATATGATGAGCCAGCGCTCCAGCCGAAACGCTTTCAAGATGGCTGAACGGCATTGCTCGGCCTCCTCACCCTGATCCAGCACGGATTGCAGAACAGGTTTTTGCAAGGAATTCGGATTGTCAAGCGCCGCCGATAAAGTACCGAAAAATCCAAAGCTCAGCGAGGCTTGTGTCAGATGAATTCGAGTTCATGCAGTCAATACGAGCTACGAAAACTCAAGTCCAATGAAGCCTGACTCCCGCAGATATCGGAAAACTTAAGCAACGGCCTTACCGCTCGTTGCACCTGTTTATCCGGAAAAATGGCGAGGGACGAACCAACTCGGAGGCGGTTGCACTGGAAATGTCAAGTCAACAGGAGGCCGAAGCGGCTTGACCGTGCGATTAAATTCTCTAATATTCGGGAAGAGATGTCTGGTGTCAGCGTTTTTTTGGTACCTCCTTGGTGGTGAGTCCGAAGAAACACCGCACATGCAGATTTGGAAGACCGAGGTTTGGAGATTCACGCCCCATGTTAGTCCTGTCCCGCAAACGCAATGAAAGCGTGGTTATCAACGACCAGATCTTTGTGACCGTGATCGAAGTTCGAGGCGACAAGGTTCGCTTGGGCATTCAGGCGCCTCGCGATGTTGTAATTCATCGCAGCGAAGTCATGGCGGCGATTCAAAGAGCGCAGTCGGTTGGAGCGGCCGAAGTCGATGAGTCTGGCGGCGAATCGGCAGGGACGTAATGTGTTGATCGGGGCGGCTTGACAGTCATCATTGAGGCTCTAAAGTGTGCCCCCGCTTTACGGCCCCGTCGTCTAGTCAGGCCTAGGACACCGGATTTTCGATCCGATAACAGGGGTTCGAATCCCCTCGGGGTCAGTCAGAAATGAAAACCCGAGCAGCTGCTGGCTGCTCGGGTTTTTTCTTGCTGTTGCAATGAAAGTGGCAGAGAGGTGTGCCGACGGATGCGAGGACGGATCATCGTCCGATAGGAGTGTCTGCGATGGAAATAAGCCTTTGTTAGCAGGGGTTGTTTCAGCTTTGGCCCCAGTTCATTTCCAAGGTGGGGATTGCGGCCACTTCCCTCGATGAGTCGATTACCTACTCCAATTTTCAAATCTCCAACTAGGCGCCGCTCTTTGAGCGAAATCGGCCAGATTTGATGGGAGTTGGTACGGAGACAATGCGTTGTTAGGAAATTATCACCGTGAAGTTGAAGTCGCCAATGGAGTCGACTCAGTTCCGGGATATGGGTTTTCAGCGTTTCGGAAAAGGCAGCTGGATTGGCAGTTGCGGAGCCTTTAAGCCTTCTTCAGGTCATCGCGATAAGGCGGCTCAGGCCGACAGCTGGAATCAGTAAGCTTACGGTTACGATGGCCAATTCTTGTCGACCGTTGAATGCGAATATCAGCGTCGCATCAAGCACCACGAGTGACAACAGCAAGACCTTAATCGCCAGTTGGACATGCTGTGGGCTCGGTCGAGTGATCGCGACCGCCAAGCGGCGGTCCAACGAGAACAGGATCATGGCCAGGATTGCCAATGCCGGCAGTCGCTGTTCGGCCAGACCCGCCTTGTTGACGAACATCGCCAAAACAACCACGCCGAAATTGATGACAGTGGCTGCACCCAGCAATGCTGCGCGTTTGCTGTCGGTGGCTTCCTGCCGGGCGAACAACGTCACGCCGACGATGTAGGTGCCCAGTCCAAACGCGATCGGCAACTGCGGTTTTTGAAAAACATCTGCGACGGAGACCACCGCGCTGGCACCAAGCAGCACATTGCCCAGCCGACAGCTACCCATCACAAGCGGCCCCAGCAATGTCTTCTTCATACCCCCGTCGTAGCTGAGAATGAGCACACACAATCCCATCGCGATTAGCAGGCTTGGCATACCGGCGTAAAAGGAGGCCAAAAGACCAACCAGCATCAGTACGACGGCTAGGCGGAACGCTGATGCAGGTGAAATCATTCCAGAAGGAATCGGCCGAGTGGGCCGTTCTTGGGCATCGATCAGGCGGTCGAAGTAATCGTTGAAGACCATGCCGGAGAGATATAACCCGGCGGAGGCGAGGCATAACAGCAAGAACGACGGCAACAGATTGGGGCCTTCGTCACTGATCAGCGTCGAGTGATTTAAGAAAAAGCCAAGAAAAATATCAGCGAGCGCCGTAAACAACGTTGGCAGGCGGAGCAATCGCAGATAGGCCATGACGTGCGGATTCATTGCTGGGCCGCCACTGCATCGGTCCATTTTTCGAGGGCAATGAATTGCTTTGCGAACTCTGGCTCGTGCGGCCCCATCGGGCTTTTGAAGAAGGCGGCCAGATGATTCATCACGCCCGATTTGCCTCGGCGCTGTTCGCGTTCGGTGAGACGCACCAAGTCCAGCGCCAGCGGCGCGGCCAGCAGCGAATCGCAGCCCTGCCAGGTGAACTGCAGAGTCATTTTCGTGCCGAGGAAGCCCTCAAAATGGATATGGTCCCAGGCGGTTTTCCAATCTCCCATCGATTCGATGTACTCGATACTCACCAGCGTCTGTGGCTTGTAGCCCAGAATTTCAGTGAGCAGGTGATCCTTTGACCGCACCTTGTTGGCCTTATTGATCGGATCGTCGAGCACCTTGCCGTCCATGTTGCCAAAGATGTTGTGTCCCACCCAACTCATGACCTTCAGGTTCCGCGCGGCGAACATCGGGGCGAGCACTGCTTTCATCAGCGTTTCGCCGGTCTTGCCGTCACGGCCGACGTGCAGACACTTTTGCTTGATCGCGAATTCTTCCAGAGCCGGCAGATTCGACCCGACACTCGGAGTAAAGTTCACAAAGCTGCAACCGGTCTCGAATGCGGCGATGGCGTACAGTGTACTTGCCGGGACTGGCGAGGCGGCGTTGCTGGCCAACGCAGCGGAAATCTGAGCCCAACTCCACGAACTGGCATCGGTTGCGAGCGGCGGTTCGGTAGATGACAAGTACAAGACGACGACGTGGCCAAGGTTGTTGGCTTTTTTGAACGCGTCGATGTCGGCTCGCAATCGCTTCACTGCGGCGAGCGGGGTTTCCCCCTTCGTAGCGAGTGCTTTGGGCCCCGCAAATTTCTCAATGGTTGGGCCGACGTTGATTAGGCACCCAGGGCGGATGTTCTTGTCCCATTCGGCGAGTCGTGACGCAGTTGCATTCAGCAAATCTCGATCGAACACGCGCGACTTGTCGCGCAGGACTTCCGCTTCGGCGGCGTAGTTGGTCTCGCGAATTTCGTGGCCGCCGATCACGAACTGCGACCAATCGGCCAAGTTCAGTCGTGTGAATCTCGGCAATGACGTGACCAGCGCCGTTTCGGGAGCAACGCCTGCCTGCAACCCGGCCAGTCCGACGGCGACAGTCGTCGATACGCCGCCCCAAGCTCCAATCAACCACAGTCCAATTCGTTCTTGCGACATTATCTGAGCCAATCCAATCCGGAAGGAAATTCGAAGGCGGGAGTATTCTGGCAGGAGGAAAATCTTCAAAAAAGCTGACGCAGAGGCGCGAACGCGCAGAGTTCGGGAAGAATCCGTTCCCATCCCTCTTCGTCTGGGTGCCTCTACGTGACCGTCGTCTTCTTAGTTTTTACGCGACGGTCACGTCGATCCACTTTGACAGAGCGTTCTGAACGGACATGAGAACCTCTTCGCGAACCTTTTTCAATTCGGTCAGAGGTAGTTGATCGCGACTTCCTTCGGCCGGATGCGCGAATAAGTAGAATTTTATTTTCGGCTCAGTGCCGGATGGCCGGGCCGCGATTCGAATTCCAGTGGTCGCTCCGGGCAAATCCGCTATGCCGTCAAAGATCACGACGTCACCAGTGGGTTGTTGTATTTGGCCGACGACTCGGTTGTCGGGCAGCGTTCGGACTTCATGTTGCTTGTAGTCCTCGACGCGAGTCAGCCGCGCCGGGCCGACCGTTGCAGGCGGAGTTGAGCGAAATGTTTCGCTGAGTTTTTGGATTTGCTGCCGCCCGGTTTCGCCAGTGCAAGTTTTCGAAAGTTGTCCGTCGCAGAAGTAGCCGTGTTCGACAAAGAGTTCATCCAGCCTGTCGAGCAATGTCTTGCCGTTCGATTTGAGCTCCGCAGCCAACTCTAACAGGTGCAGCGACGCGATCGTGGCATCCTTGTCGCGAACGTGCGTGCCGGACAAAAAACCGATCGATTCCTCGAAGCCGAACACGAACTGGTCTGGTCCTTCACGGTCCATGACTTCGGCGATGTATTTGAACCCGGTCAACAGATCGCGAATGCAACGGACTCCTTGTGATTGAGCGATCGGCTCGATCATCGGCGAGCTGACCAGCGTCGTGGCCACATAATGACGCGGCGACAGAGATCCCACAGCGCGACGTTTCCGCAAGAGGTAATCCGCCAGCAAAATTCCAGTGCGGTTGCCGTTGATGATCGTGTAGCTGCCGTCGGCCGCTCGCGAGGAAAGGCCGACTCGATCGGCATCCGGATCGGACGCGAGGATCAAATCGGCGTTGATCGCCTTGGCCACCGAAACGAGCGCTTCGAGCACCACTTTTCGTTCAGGGTTCGGAAAGTGGTCGGGAGCAAACGGGAAATTGCCGTCCGGCAAGCGTTGAAACGGATGAATCTTGACCTGCGTGAAACCGGCTTCGAGAACTGCTCGATAGACCGAAGTCTCGCCGACGCCGTGACAGGGGCTGAAGAGAGCGATGACGTCGCGCTGGTCCGACAGTGAGTGGTCGATGACCGCGCGAATGAAGGGCGAGTCGATTTCCTCGCCGACCAGTTCGACGCGGCCGTCTCCGAGCGCAGTCAAGAGGTCGACCGTCGGAATGTTTACCGCCGAATTGACAGCGGCAGTGATTCTCGTCGCTTCGTCGTCCAGCACTTGTCCACCGGTTTGCGAATAAACCTTGAAGCCGTTGTCCGCCGGCGGATTGTGCGAGGCGGTGATCATCACACCGGTCCCACACTTCAACTGTCGCACTGCAAACGACAACTCTGGCGTCGAGCGATGTGACGGAAACAAGAACGTCTTGATTCCGTGAGCGGCGAAGACGCTCGCCGTGATGCGAGCGAACTCCTGCGAGCGGTTCCGTGTGTCGTGTCCGATCACCGCTCGATGCCATTCCGTCGGCAATGACTGTTTGACGTGGACCGCGACGCCGTGAGCCGACTCGGCGATCGTCCGTTCGTTCATCGTCGCTGTGCCAAGTTCCCCCATCGGCCCGCGCCGACCGGCTGTGCCGAACGGAATACGCTCCCAAAACGAATCTTGCAGAATCGACCAACTGCCGCCAGCGATCAGTTGCGAGAGTCGCGGAAAATACGCCGCATACTGCGGCTGAGTCAGCCACGTGCGTAGGTTGTCTGCCGCGGCCTGAGTGAGTTTGCCACTCTGCACGGCTGCCACGACTTGTGCTGCCGATTCGTCCAAATTGTTCGTCATAGCTGATTGTCTCTGAGGACTTCGCCGAACGGAGGACGGCGTACTCTCTCAGAGCGTATGCGGAGTCTCAAGCCAGTGCCGGCAAGACACGATCCTTGATCGTACTGTGAAAACAAAAAGGGCCGCCGCGAACTCCCGCCATCCGCGACGGCCCCGGACCCTGAGTGACAATGAGACAGTTGGCCTCAGGGTTATGGGAATGACTCTGAATTAGTCGGGGATTCCCAACAGTTCTTCCTCTTCTTCGAGGATCACGATGCGGGGGGTGACCATCATCATCAAGCTTTGTGTTTCACGACCGACGCCGGTGTTCTTGAACAGTCGGCTGAGGTACGGGATCTTGTTGAGGATCGGCACGCCTGCCATGTTGCGGCTTTCGCTCAACCGTTTGACGCCGCCGAGCAGCACTGTGCCACCGTCAGGTACGGCGACAGTTGTCAAGATGTTTGTTTGGGAGACCACCGGCTGCTGCACAGTAATTTCACCAGCACCGGCCGCTTGGAAGCCGCCTTGGCCTTGTTGGCCGCCACCGCCACCGCCGAAGCCACCGCCGCCACCGCCGAATCCACCACCGCCACCACCGAAACCACCACCGCCGATGCCGCCGAACCCGGACTGCGCGGCCATCGCTAGATCACTTCGATCACCCATCGCTTGGCCGAATAGGCCGTGGTTGTAGACGCCTCCATATTCCATGCCGGCACCACCACCGATTCCGCCAAAACCTTGTTGGCCGCCACCACCACCGCCACCACCGCCGCCTTGTTGACCACCACCTTGTTGTTGTTGGCCGCCAGAGACGAACGTGAAGGCGGTAATTTCGCGGATGGTTGAGAAGGTTGGCGTTACCGCCAAACGAACGTAACGACGGTCCGCCGAGATCACGGCCTGCACCGACATGCCGACACCTTCAAATATCTGAGTAATGACAGGTTGATAGCCCACGGCGAACGCCCCTACGACGGGAACCAATGCGGTCACAAATGGACGCTGCGCTCCATCAAAGACCGTCCCAGTTTGACCGTTGAAGAGCGTCACCTTTGGAGCGCTCATGATGTTGTTGCGGCGATCACCTTGAGCGGCATTGATGAAGAAGAATGTCTCGATGTCGCTGAGGATCGCGAAACCAACATTTAGGCCTGCGTTGGCGTCGAATCGCCCGAAGTCTGGCACACCGATGCCGAACGAGCCTTGGCGAAAGGCGATGTCCATGTCCTGGGTGAACGACTCCGAGCTTCCCAAGCCGATAACTTGGCCTCTGCCGTAGTTGTCGCGATCCGTCAATTCTCTCTGTGGCGAAGGCGCGAAAAAGTTTCCGCCCTGTCCTTGCTGTCCTTGCTGTCCTTGTTGTCCTTGTTGTCCTTGTTGTCCTTGTTGTCCTTGTTGTTGAGTCGACAATAGTGAGCCGAATGGCGGCAGTGGAATCAGGCCACCTTGTTGCTGACCTTGTTGGCCACCACCACCGCCACCGCCTTGTTGCTGACCCTGTTGCTGACCGCTGTAGAAATTCGGTCCACCCAGGCTGTCCTGGATATCAAAGTCAAAGTCGACACCGATTCGCTCGAAGAAGTTATCCGATACGGACACGAATCGAACTTCAATGGTCACTTGCAGGTCTTGCAATCGACGCAATTGTTCCAGCAGATCCTTAATTTCGTCATGAACGTTTTGTGTCTGCCGGATCACGAGGCTCAACGTGGTCTCGTTTCCTTTAATGTGACCATTGCCAGCCACTTCTTCCCAGGAGTTGGGATCGCATGTCGAAGTAATCAGATCGATCAAGTTGCGGAAGTCATGTCCTGCCGCTGCTCCGCCGCCATTGACTTGCCACTGCTGGCCATTGTTCGCCATCCATGGGCTGCCGGCATTTGCGTCCCCTACTTGGAATTGTCCCCCTTGCAGGCCGCCGGTGGAGGGCACGCTCATCTGTCCCGCGACATTGCCGGGAACCGTGCTCGAACCGGCAAAGTTGATCGGTTGAGCCTGGCCGGGCTGAATGTTCACCACTAAATCCGCGACCGAGTAAGTCACGACAATAGCCTGACCTTGCAGCCGCTGTTCACTGGTGATCTTCAGCACTTCATTCTTGATCGTGTAACCCAGGTTGAGTGGTTCGAGCAGCAGTGCCAAGGCATTCTTCAGTTGAATCCCAGAGACATCGATCGACACCGGAGTTGTTTTCGTGTGGCTTTCATCTGCCAAGCCAGACTCATCGAGGACGACGTTGACGTCGGCCAGGGCACCAATGTGCGCAATCACTTTAACGAGCGGCTCACTCTCAAATCTCAGGGTGACCGGCCGGGAAAGACTGTTTTCGATCCGTTGCTCTTCCGGAGTGCGGATGCGCACGTCGGTGTTGTACTTTCCACGCCGTCGGTCGGTGATGTCCTTCCAATCCTTGCCGAACTCGACGGACATGCGATCGTCAAACGGAATGGCCGAGTGTTCGACACTGTCGAGCGCCGTCCAGAAGCCCCGCTCTTTCGAATCCTTCAAGTTCTCATTGCTGTCGACGCGGCGGGCGAGGACAGACTTCAAAATCAACGTCTCCGAAACGGGATTCTCCGGAGCCAGTTCCTTCGCTTGCTTGGCAATGACTTCGGCCTCGGCGTACCGCTTCTGTTCCATCAGTTCGTTGAATTCTTTGACGAGGTTGGCGAACTCTCGCTCGACTCGCACCTTTGTATTGCGACCGCGGTCGATAGCCTCTTTGACTTCGTCATTGCGCTTGGATTGCAAGAGATTGGGCTCCATCTGTTTCTGGAAGCTTTCAATCTCGGAGCGTGTCTTTCGGAGGGTCGTGGCCAACGAAGCGGTGACCTGCTTCTCGAGCGGAGCGCTTTCGACGTTGGCCAGTGCCTGGTCGAGAATCTCGATGGCCTTGGCCGGGTCTTTTTCACGCAATCGGTCGGCGCGGAAGACGGCGTTGAGGACTTCGCTGCGAAGCCGATCCACTTGGACTTTCTGTCGCTCGGCCGCGATGTCGATTGGTCGTTGCGGATCGAGTGTGCCTGGTTCAGTGCTTTTATCCGGGGTGTCGCCATCTGCCAGTTGTCCCGCCTGACCGCTCGTCAGTTGGATTGGCTTGCGTCGCGGACTCAGTTCTCGCAGATACTCCTGCAATTGTTGGCTGCGTCGGCCATCCAATTTCTGGCCTGACTGATAGGCTCGGACGAACGCTTGATGCGCAGCGGCCCTGTTGCCACTTTGCAAATGAATCTGTCCTTCGCGGAAGAGTTGCTCGGCGGATGGCCCTTCCGGGTGAATCACGGCAACATTACTCGGTTCCGAGTCTTCATCGGCAGCCGGAACTTGCAGCACGTCGATTTCGGATTTGGTCTCAACGTTCGTTGCAGGTTTCGAGGGCGAATCTGGTTCCGGTTCGGGAGACGCGGCCGTCGCGGCCGTATTGCGAGTGGCTCGCCGAATTCCGGCCAACACCGATTCAGGCCGATCCTCGAACACATCGTAGGCAACGTTGAGTTCAGAGGCCTGGGTGGCTTTCTGTTGAGCATCCGCGACTCGGCCTGCTGCCAGATCGGCGCGAGCTTGCTTCAACAAGGCCAGCGCTTGGGCCTTTGAGTCGCTGGGCTCCAGTCTCTCTCCTACAGCTGGCTTCTGGGAATCGGTGATTTGGTCGATCTCGTCTTCGAGCGTTTTTGCCGGCGCGGCTTCTCGACGGATCGACTCGGTCGCCTGATCGTTTGCCGAGTTGTCGGCTGTCCTGGCGTCGGCAGCGAATGTCGACTTAGTCGCTGGCACCTTCTCTTTATCAAAGGGAAATTCGAGGAAACTTAAGGGCTGTTTCGTGGCTGGCTCCGCTGAGCCGGACAATTCTTTCGCGGCGGACTTTGCCTTCGAGTTACCCTTCAAAATTGTCAGGTTGTTCGACGCGCGATCGACTTGAGCCAACACTTGTTCCGGACGCACGTCGAACAAGTTGTACCTGACGTCCAACTCCTTGGCTTCCAATGCCAGTGATCGAGCTTGCTCCAAGTCTCCCTTGCTGGCGGCGATCTGAGCCTGGTTCAACAAATGCTGAGCCATTTCCTTGTCGTTGTTGACGGAGGGCAAATCATCCGTTTCGGCGGGTTGCTTTTCTTCCGAAGCGTCTTCGCTTGCGGGACTCCCCTCGACAATCGTCGAGGCAGTCAATTTCTTTTTCGTCATTGCCGCCGGCTTCACCGGGATCGCAGACTCCTGCTTGTGGAACGAAGTTCTGGCGTCCAACTGCGCGATGAACTTCTCCGGCGAGCGATCCTTGGGACCCCATTCGACTGGGAATGACTCTGCGCGCTCGGCTAATTTGCGAGCACCGGCGAGATCCCCTCGCAGTGCCAACGCCTGAGCTTCCTTGAGCAGCTTTTCAGCCTGCTCGCGAAATGCCGCCTTGTCCTCCTCTGTCGTCGAAGCCTTGTTCGAACGAGACCGCGAGAATGGATTGATTCGGCTGAGCGACGAGTTGCGCTCCGCAGCGGGAGTCGTAGACGCCGGCTGATCGGCCGACACGGGTCGCGTGGTCCCTCCAGGAAGAGTGGCCCACAGGCCGGATGCGGCCAACGACGTCCAGGCGAGAAGTCCGAGTGCCTTACGCAAAGTAAGTTCCTCCATGAAACCAATTGGCGGGAGAGATCAGCGACTTTGCAGCATCGACGGTCAACGATGACAGTCTCAGGGGTGTGTGATGCCGGCGAGTCGCCGCGGGTGGGGGTGGTTCTGAGGGCAGGAAAATGGAAATGGATCGACAGGAAACAGTGGCGCGAACGGGAATGCCCGCGCCGGAGAGATGTGCGGGGGGAACCTATGACATCCTCACGAAAAGGGTCAACGGGTTTTGCTCTACTTTTTCAAGACTTTTTTTCAGATTCGCAAAAAGGCCAAATTCACGGCAAATCCTGCCGGAGAAAAATCCCCAAGTCCAAGGAACGGCCAAATTCCAACGAACAATTACATGTCAAGAACGTGCGAATTCCGAGCGATCCTTGCTGATCGCGGCGAATCGCGCTGCAAGTTTCGGATTTGAGATTTGATCCTTGGGATTTTCGTGGGGATTGGGTTTTGGAAATTCAGCTTTGATTCAAACCACTCGCCACTTTGCTTGACGCAATTGTGAATTCGGCGAACCTGCCAGCAACTCGTACCAAACGGTGACGAGCGTTCCATCATCGCACTCAATGGTCGAGGGATATCCCATGTCACCGGACTTTGCGTCATCGCTGATCGTGAGTGGCTCACACCAAGTTTGACCGTTGTCGTCGCTGACTCGCGCGAGATTTCCAATTGGCGGGCGTCGATGTCCGTAGCTCATCAGCAAGCGGCCGTCGCGTAATCGAAGCAAATGCGAAGGCAATCCCCACACGCCAATCGAATGCGGTACCGACCACGTTCGTCCGCCATCCAACGATTCCGATTGCAGCGTCTCGCGCTCGTTCGGTTTGTTGTGATTGCGGATGTGCGCGAGCAATGTCCCGTTCGAGGCCTCGACCGCGTGCAGTTCGTGATACTGCTTTGGATCATCACCCGGACGAGCTGGTATCGTCGCAAGCCACTCCCACGTCACGCCATCATCTTTCGACTCGCACACACCGACGCGGTCATCCTTCCACAACGCTTTTCCTGCGTAAATCAGCCGCCCATCACGCAACACGGTCGGCCCATGCGGGCTGTTGAGCGGCACTGGATACCGCGCGGACCACGTCACGCCGCCATCGGTCGAACGAATCATCCAGGTGCCGAGTTCCTGCTGCCGTTGCTCGGCGCTGATGCGGTTGTGAGCCGCACGCCACTCCAGCAGCAGCAGGTCGTGCTCCAGTTTTTCTTTCCCCGGAGGCAGCCACCTTTTTTCCATCTTCTGCAACTCGGCCTCATAGGCCAGCGACGTAAACGTTGTTACCAGAATCGAACCCTTCGCCGTCTCAACCACACCGGCATCGCGATCATCAATCGGCCCGTCGAGCAACACTTGCGGCCAGCCCCACGACTTTCCGTCATCATGCGAACGCATCAGCTCGACTCGCCCAAACGGGCAGACATGCCTTTCACGTCCGCCGGAAAACACCAGCAACAGTTCGCCGTTCTTCCGCCGAGCCAACGTCGGCCAACCGTGATACAGCGGAGGCTTCCAGCTTATGATCCGCCGCTCCAAGATTTCGATCGCCGGAGCCGCCGCTTGGCCAACTCGTGGAACCATTATCGTTCCGATAGAAACAGCTCCGGCAAACAGAAAGTCGCGTCGGGTGCATTGAGTCGTCATGGAGCCCTTTCCTATCGAATCGGAAAACGTGTTTGATGGTCATCGTACCAATTGACCAAGCGAAACTCAGGCGTCCAAAATCGCAGGCATCCTTAAGGTTAACATGGGCTCGTGTTGCCAACGAATTGAGAACCGGATGAACCTTTCCGTTGTTGAGGGTGACTTGCTGGATCAAAACGTCGAAGTGATCGTCAACACCTGGAACCGCAACGTAATCCCGTGGTGGCTGCTGTTTCCGCAAGGTGTGTCGGGAGCCATTAAGCGGCGTGCAGGCCTGGAACCTTTCCGAGAATTGGGACGGATGCGTGCCATTCCTCTGGGCGAAGCCGTCATCACCAGTGCCGGTCGTCTGCCGTTCAAGGGGATCATCCATGTTGCCGGAATCAATTTGCTCTGGCGATCTTCGGAACGCTCCATCCGTGACGCTGTGCGAAACGCGATGGCATTGGCGACGAAAAATGGATACAGGTCGGTGGCTTTCCCGCTGATTGGGGCCGGTTCTGGAGGGGCCAAAGCCGTGCGAGTGCTCGAGTGGATGCAAAGCGAACTCGCGTCCATCCATTTCGATGGCGCAGTACGGATCGTCCAATTCCGGCGGTCGGCAAAATCAAATTGAGAACGGAGTCAGGCTGTGTACCGAAGACTGATTTTCTGGGCGACGACACTCGGGCTATTTCCCGTAATTTTGTGCGCGGACGAAAAGCCGAGCATCCAACTCGATGAACGTCGGGCGTTCGGCTATCTCGAAGACATCTGCAAGATGGGGCCACGGCCGAGTGCATCGGTCGGAATGACCAAGCAACAGGAGTTGCTCGATACGCACTTCACAAAGTTGGGTGCTGAGATCCGCTTGCAGGAATTCGACACGCCGCATCCGCTGAAGGGAACGCCGGTGCGAATGAAGAATTTTCTTGTGTCGTGGCATCCACAGGCAAAAGAGCGAGTGTTGCTCTGTTGCCATTACGATACACGACCGTTTCCGGATCGCGATCAGTTTCGTCCGAAGGGGACGTTTCTCGGCGCGAACGACGGCGGTAGCGGCGTAGCGTTGTTCATGGAGATGGGGCACTCGCTGCCGGCCATTCAGCCGACGTTCGGCGTGGACATGATCTTCTTTGACGGCGAGGAGTTCATCTTCCAGCGCGATGGCGGCAAATTCTTTTTGGGGAGCGAGCACTTTGCTCGGCAATATCGTGACCAGCCGCCTCAACATCGGTACGTCTGCGGAGTGCTGGTGGACATGATCGGCGATAAGAATCTCAATATTCGGCCGGAACTGCTCAGCCAAAAGTTCGCACCGAAGGTCTCCAGCAGCCTCTTCGAAACGGCGTGGAGACTGGGATTCAGGAAGGAATTTCTCGCCAAGCCGTATCCGACCGAAATCAACGATGATCATGTGCCGCTCAACGAGATCGCCAAGATTCCGACGGCCGATTTGATCGACTTCGACTACCCGCACTGGCACACGACGAATGACAAACCGATTCAGTGCAACGGTGCGAGCCTCGTCAAAGTCGGTCGCGTGTTACTGGAATGGTTGCAGCATGTTCCAGAAGACGTCAGGCGTTGATGCGACAGCGATTCTCATCACGCCCCTTCTCCCTTTGGAAGAGGTGCGAAAGGCGGGGCATCTGCTGTTTCGCATCGTCTACCGGAAGAAGCTGCGGTCGCGACGAGACTCGAAATCAGTTGGAGCACGCAGCCTCGGCGGCGAGACTGGCGTTGGCTTGGAGCGGAACTGTTCGACCGGCACATATTCCTCCGGCATCGGCTGACGAAGTTGCGGTTCGTGAACCGGCTGAGCGGCGGCACCGACCGCCAAAGAAAACGTCAACCAGCCGGATGACGCATCCGCACTGGCAAGTCGCAATTCCGACAACGGCTGGTTCGGAGAAATCCTCGGCAACGGGAACGCCTCGGGGAATGTGATCTCCGGGATCGCGGCCGCCAATTGTGTGCGAGCCATCGTCTCGACCATGCCAACCAGCGACACACCGGTGTCCGCTTTCGCGAACTCCAATTTGCCCGGTGTCAACCGCCACTCGCCACGTTGCAGGCTCGACGACCACGGCAGCGTGATCTCGTCTTGGGCCAAGACCGTTTGCCCGGCGACTTCGATGCTGGCAACGACGATCAGTTGCAACTGCCCGTCGGCGATCGTGACGCGGACGGGGTCTTTGTCACCAAGCCGAATCAGGGGAGCGGCGCCCGGCAGCGGCTGTGCGGCGAGTTTTTTATCGCGCGGCAGCACGCGACCGCCGAACTTTGCAACGAACGATTCCAGAACCTCTCGGAATTGCGCTTCGGTCATCGTCTTGCTGTCGAGATCGAGTTTCCGCAGCCAGGCATTCACGACCGACTCGTGCAGCCAGGCGGTGACGGAATCGGTGTTGGAAACGTGACGGCTGGCAGAACCCGACTTGTTGACCTCTTGCCAGCTCATCTCCGGAGCATCCGCCCATGCGGCGGAGACCACCAGTTCCGAATCGGTCGAGCGAGCCGTTAATCGCTGCGGCCAGAGATCGCCAAACTGCGACCGCAAACCCTCTCGCCATTCGCGATTGAACTGCGCGAGTTGCCGATCCGCCTCCCGATTGAACTGCGGGCCGAGTTGTGCCTTGAGATGCTCGGCCGTTTCGGCATCGACTTGTTTCTTCTGCTTCTTCGCCGTTTTAAGTGCGGTGCTGCGGGCTATTCCCCCGAACAGCGTTCCGTCGAAGACAGTCGCCGCGTCAACATGTTCGTTGCGAACATCGACCCACACCTGCGGACGCTTAGTCGTGATCTGATAGCCGTCGAACATCACCGGCTTTACCGCCAGCACGTCGTGCCGGCCGAGCGTTTTAACAGCGGCTTGCGAAGTCATGCCAACCGTGTTGCTGTGAACGTTTCCGGTCAGCACGAGATGCAGTTCGGCGTCGTCGGAACTCGGCTTCAGATCGACGACGACTCGCGTCGAGGTCAATTGCCGTCCGGTCACGTCCGCCTTCGCGATGACATCGCGAACCGGAGCGATCTCCGATCGCTCATCGGTCAGAAACCGATTAAGCAACCCTTCCGGAAAACTGATTTGCAGTGGAGCACAACCCGCAACGGCCCGCACTGGTGTCGGCTCAAACTGCTCGGCACGCGCGACCGAGTGCATCGTGGTCGGAGCACGTGTCCCTCGCGACGTCGAAAAGAAGGGATCAGCGCTGCTAGGAGTCTGACTCCGAATCGTCGGCGAAAAGAATCTCGCCTCCGGCGAGGCGTATCGCGGCGAGTGATCCGCGCCGCACGCGCATTTCGGGCCGTGCGGTTCGCGCGATTGGGCACTTGCGACCGAAGCTGACAAAAAACCAAGTCCACTAACCAGAACCAAAAACCACTTCATCGACTCATCTCCCTGGGCCCTTGGGGAAGGCCAAAGCATTCTGACAACCGCACTGGCTGACAGGAATCGTCAATGCGAAAAACTTTGGGAGTTCGTACCTCTTCGGCTCGTCATGCAGAGCGATGACGGGTACTTTGTTGGGCATGTTGCCGATTCGCCACGAATTACAGAGGGTGCCGCGCCGCGAGTTTCTCGTGACCACCGGTGGTGGATTCGGATCGCTCGCGCTCACGGGATTGCTGGCGGCGGACGAAGCGACGCCCCGAAATGTGCGTCCGGCTCCCAAACCGGACTACAACGGCGGGCTGCATCATAAAGCCAGGGTCAAGCGAGTCATTCAGCTCTTCATGAATGGCGGCGCGAGCCCGATGGACACATTCGACTACAAGCCGGAGCTCATCAAAAAGCATGGCGAGAAGGTCGACTTCGGCCTGAAGTCAGCCGCGACCAGCGCCCCCGGTGCCGTGATGAAGTCGCCGTTCGAATGGAAGCAGCACGGTGAATCCGGCCGCTGGGTCACGAGTGTCCTGCCGCAGATGGCGACAATCGTCGACGAACTCGCCTTTCTGATGGCGATGACCACCAAGACGAACGTGCATGGCCCCGCCAGCTACATGCAGAACACCGGTTTCACACAACCCGGCTTCCCGTGTTTGGGAGCCTGGATTTCGTACGGCCTTGGCCGGCTGACCGACAACCTGCCGATGTTCGTCGTGCTGCCGGATCTTCGCGGGCTGCCGTACAACAACACCGGCAATTTCTCTTCGGCGTTTCTGCCGATGGAATTTCAAGGGACGATCATCAAGGCCAACGCCCCGACGCCGATCAATGATCTTTTTCCGCCGAAGTCCGCCAAGTTCATCACGCCTGACAGCGAACTCGCCGGACTGCGAGTCCTCGATGAACTCAACCGCGAGCATCAGAAGTCGCGGCCGGGAGACTCGCGGCTCGACGCGCGGATCGCCAGTTACGAGCTCGCGGCAAAGATGCAACTCTCTGCGCCCGAGGCTCTCGATCTGGCGAAGGAGTCCGAAGAGACGCACAAGGCGTACGGGACCGGCAACGCGCCGACGGCGGACTTCGCAAAGAGTTGTTTGACCGCTCGGCGATTAATCGAGCGAGGTGTCCGATTCGTCCAAGTTTGGAGCGGGGCAGGGGGAGCCTCGAATAACTGGGACAACCACACCAATATCGACAAGGAATTGCCGTCGATCTGCAGCCAAGTGGATCAGCCGATCACTGCGCTGATTCGTGACCTCAAACAACGCGGCTTGTTCGAGGACACGCTGGTGATCTGGACGTCCGAGTTTGGTCGGATGCCATTCACTCAAGGAGCGACCGGCCGGGACCACAACGGCGGCACGTTTGTGACCTGGCTCGCTGGAGCCGGCATCAAGGCGGGAGCGACTCACGGCGAGAGCGACGAGTTTGCCTACAAAACCGCGAAGGACGAGACCTGGAGCTACGACCTGCACGCGACCGTTTTGTATCTGATGGGGATCGACCACACGAAGTTGACGGTTCGCCAAAACGGCATCGACCGCCGCATCACCGACGTGCATGGGCATGTGATTGAAGACGTGCTGGCGTAACGCATGCGAACCGCGTGCGCTACGACAAGACCTCGCGATACACCCGCGCGTGCGCCGCGACCATTTTGTCGATGCTGAAGTGTAGCCGCATTTGCTCGCGGCCGGCGTTGCCGAGTCGGCGGGCCAACTCTGGATCGGCTAAAATTCGTTCGGCGAATTGCTGGAACCCCGCGCGGTCACCGACACGCACCAAGAAGCCGGTCTCGCCATCGACGACCAATTCGCGATTCGGCGGGATGTCGCTCGCAATCACTGGCAGCCCGGCAGCCATTGCCTCCATGATGCTGTTGGATTGTCCTTCGAAATCGCTGGCGATCCAGAACAGCTCCATGATTCGAAGTAGCTTCGCAACATCGGTTCGATGGCCGGTGAACCGCGTGTGGCTGTCGATGTTGATGTCGCGAGCGAACTTCATCAGCTTGTCCCGTTCCGAACCCTCGCCGACGATCAGCATGTGAGCGTCTGGCCGCAGAATTGCCACCAACGCCATCGCGAAAACTAAATCATCCACTCGCTTTTGCCTGGCCAGGCGTCCGACAAAACCGATCACCGGCACGCCATTCGGAATTTCGAGTTCCGCCAGCAGGGCGTCACGCTCGAACGGATCTGGATCGGAAACCTCGATGCCGTTCGGGATGACGGTTATGCGATCTTCTGGAAAGCCGATCGACTTGTAGAACTCGGAAACCGCGACTGAGTTCCCAATCAGCCGATCCGTTCGCGCGATCAGTTTTTGATCGAGCCACAGTTGCCAGCCCGCCTTCCAAACATCGACGCACCGTTCCGACACAATCAGCTTCGGCCGCGAACTTCTGCGTCGTCCGACCATCAGCCGTCCGTAGGCATTCGCGGCGAACAGCCAAGTGTGAACGATATCGGGTTGCTCATCCCGGATCAGCCGCCGCAAGCGCCACATCGCCACTGGATCGAACTTCCAACGCTTCCCGAGCACCGTCAATCGCACACCGTGTTGAGCCAAATCGTCGGCAAATGCTCCGCCGCGAGTCAGCGCAACGACATGCACTTCGAACTCGTCACGCGGTAACCGAGTCGCCAGCAGAGTCAATTGCTTCTCGGCCCCCGACTGGTCAAGCGTCGGTACCAGCAGCATCAGTTTCGTGCGTCGCGCCGCGAGAGACATGAAATCTCAACCTTGATACGTCAAAGGATCGACCAGTCCCGCTTCGGCGAAGCCCTTCAAACGGAGTTGGCACGAGTCGCAGTGTCCGCACGGTCGGCCGATCGCGTCCGGGTCGTAGCAACTGGTGGTAAGTCCGTAATCGACTCCCAGCGAGACCCCTCGGCGGATGATGTCCGCTTTGCTGAGCGAGATCAGCGGCGAGTGAACCACGAACCGTCCCGTCTGTTCGACTCCGGCTTTTGTGGCCAGCCGAGCCAATTCAGCGAATGCTTTGATGAACTCCGGCCGGCAATCGGGGTAGCCGCTGTAGTCCACCGCGTTGACGCCAATGAACAAGTCGAACGCGCCGAGCACCTCGGCCCAGCCGAGCGCCAGCGACAAGAAGATCGTGTTGCGAGCCGGGACGTAAGTGATCGGGATTCCACCACTGAGTTCTGATTCACTGCGGTCCTTCGGAACGTCGATGTTGTCAGTCAACGCCGAACCGCCGAACTGCCGTAAGTCGATTTGAAACTTGCGATGCTGTTTGACGCCGAGCGACTCACAGACGCGCCGCGATGCTTCCAGCTCAAATCGATGTCGCTGACCATAATCGATCGACAGAGCGAACAGCTCAAAGCCCTGCTGTCGAGCGATCGCCAGCACCGTCGCCGAGTCGAGCCCGCCGCTCACCAGGACGACAGCTTTCGGGGGATTGGAGTTCATGGCCAGCATTCTGGTGGCCGGAGTGCTCGGACGAAAGCGATCGCTCCTGGCTGCTCGCCGGATTTGATCGAGTCCTTTAGCATCTGCCACGTCATGCCAACTCCGTTTCCATGGATGTCTGAAGAGCTCGCTGCCCTTGAATCGGCCGGGCTGCGTCGCGCGCGGCTAGTCGTCCGACCGTTCGCGGACGGAGCGTGCGAGATCGAAGGACGGCGGTTGTGGAACTTTGCGGGGAACGACTACCTTGGCTTGGCTGGTGATCCGCGAGTCGTCGCTGCGGCACAGGCCGCACTCGCTGAATCGGGAGTTGGCGCGAGAGCGAGTGCTCTGGTTGCCGGACGAAGCGAGTGGCATGCTCGACTGGAACAAACACTGGCGGCGTTCGAGGGGCAAGAGGCTGCGATTCTTTTTCCGACCGGGTACGCGGCGAACGTCGGCATAATTGCCGCGCTGGTTGATGAGCATGACGTCGTCTTCTGCGATCGGCTCAATCATGCCAGCTTGATCGACGGCTGTCGTTTGAGCGGTGCAAAGCTGCGCGTCTTTCGGCATTCGGAATTGGAGACGCTCGAACGCGAATTGCACAAAGCGGCCGAAGCTCGGCGGCGGCTGATCGTCACCGATGCCGTCTTCAGCATGGATGGCGACGTCGCTCCGCTGCGCGAACTGTGCGATTTGGCCGAGCGATTCCAGGCGGACTTGCTGGTCGATGAGGCGCACGGCACGGGGGTCTTCGGCGAGCAGGGCCGCGGCGTCTGCGAATCTCTCGACGTCGAAAGTCGAGTCGCGGTGCGAGTCGGGACGCTCAGCAAAGCGATCGGCACGCTGGGGGGATTCGTCGCGGGGCGACAGTCGCTGGTCGATTGGTTGTGGAACAAGGCTCGGACACAGGTATTCTCAACGGCGTTGTCCCCCGCGATCTGCGCTGCGGCGACGACCGCGGTCGAGATCATTCGCAGCGAGCCGGACCGGCGAGCGAAGCTGTGGCGAAACTGCGAGTTCGTGCGACAGGAGTTGGATGCCGTACTGCGACCTTCAGAGAGCAGTGCGGTGCGAGACTCCGATCAGGCCGTTTTGTTACGGTTGCAGTACGGGAGGTCAGTTGGTCCGATCATCCCGATTCTGTTGGGTGATCCCGACGCCGCGGTTGCCGCACAACGCAAACTGGAAGATCGGGGTTGTCTCGTCGCGGCGATTCGATCGCCGACTGTGCCGCAGGGGACGTCTCGATTGCGGATTTCGTTGTCGGCCGCTCACGATGAGTCGGCGTTGCAAACTTTGGTGGGTGCGTTGCAGGAGGTACTGTCCGTTTCATGACGAGTCCCCTTCCGAGTCGCGACGGTTTCGCTGACGAATACCCGTTTGAATCTCATTGGCTGGACCTCGACGGCGTGCGGATGCACTTCGTAGACGAGGGACCGCGCGACGGTGAACCAATTCTATGCGTGCATGGTAATCCGACGTGGAGTTTCATTTGGCGGCGACTGATTCGCGAACTGTCTCCGAATCGCCGAGTCATCGCGGTCGATCACATCGGCTGCGGATTCTCAGACAAGCCGCAGGTTTACCCGTATCGGCTGGAACAACACGTCTCGAATCTGCGGCGGCTGATCGAGTCCCTCGACCTGTGGAACATCACGCTGGTTGGCCACGACTGGGGGGGCTGCATCGGCATGGGAGCAGCGACCGATGTGCCCAATCGGTTCTCGCGTTTCGTGCTGATGAACACTGGAGCGTTTCGATCAAAACAAATCCCGCTGCGGATTGCCGTCTGTCGCATCCCGGTGCTCGGACCATTAGTTCTGCGCGGCTTCAACGCCTTCAGCCGAGCGGCACTTACGATGGCGGTCGCTCGGCAGCCATTATCGGCGGCGGCGAAGCGCGGACTGCTCGCGCCCTACGGTTCATGGCGCAGTCGGGTGGCGGTGTCGAGCTTCGTGCAGGACATCCCGCTGCGACCGTCGCATCCGAGCTACGCGAAGTTGGCCGCCATCGAAGAGGGACTCGCTCAATTCTGCGTTCGACCCATGCTGTTGGTGTGGGGGGCAAGGGATTGGTGCTTCACGCTCGACTTCCATCGCGAGTTTCAAAGGCGATTTCCACAAGCTGAATCGCACGTCCTTGCAGACGCGGGGCATTACGTGTTTGAAGACGCCGCGGACGAAGTCGCGAGTTCGGTGCGCGAATTTCTGGATCGGACATCCGTCCGGTCAGCTTGGAAAGGCTGACTTAAAACCGATTGCGGGAGGGGGGACTTGAACCCCCACGCCTTGCGGCACTGGATCCTAAGTCCAGCGCGTCTGCCAATTCCGCCACTCCCGCGCGGTTCGTCTGCGGTTGAGATAATAGAAGCAGTGAGCAGTCGACTCCAATGCGGACGACTCAATCTTCTTTGAGCGGAATGAACTCGTCGTCCCGGCCATCGATGTCCAAACCGGGCGCTTTATGGGAAGGTGGCGGGACGGCCAAGCCGTCGTCGTCGATCGGCACCGGAAACTCCATGCTCAACTCTGACTGAGGCGGGGTGACCAGAGCCTTTTTGCACGGGGGTGCTTCGGCAATCTGAGCCTTCACGGGAGATTTCGGTTTGCCAGCCGCAGCTCTGTCGGCTTCGAGGAGAAAACACACGTCACCGATCATCAGCTCATCGCCGAATCCGACCGAGGCTTGATTTTCCACGCGTGTGCCGTTGACCCAGACTCCATTCATGCTGCCCAGATCGCGGACCACGAAGTGGTTGTTGACCAGCGCGACCGCGCAATGCTTGCGCGAAATTTTTCGGCTGTTAAGAATGACCGCGTCGCAATCGGGATGCCGACCGACGAGCACGATCGGCTTATCTAGCACGATCGGCTTGCCTTGCTCGATGGGCACCAAGACTGCGGGCATGTCAGACTGCTCCCGAAACGGGCGAACTTTCACCACGAAATGCGGGTTGATCATAACTCACGATTTCGCGCGAAGCGACTGATTGCCCAAGTCCGGTGGTAAGAATCGGACGCGGTGTACCGGTCACGCCGGTGACGTAGAGCAGGCATGGCGACAACGGAGAGGTTGTCGTGCAGCGTTGCGGTCCCGCGAACGGCTACAGTTGGTTGCCTGGGAAAACCTCACTGACGTTGCGGTCCGTCAGCCGCCGCGAAACGCGACTGAGACTCCCACGAGCGATATACCGTGCGTGCCGGATTGAAGCGAACGCCACTCGACTTTTCACCGGCGGCGATCGAGTTCGCGGACTCACTCGACTTGCCGGTCTTGGAGCCGACTGTGGTCCATGAATCTGGCGCCGCACCGGGGCTATCGAGAAACTTGGGATCCGGCACCGGTGTCGAATGCGAATGCGTGTCCGATGCAATCGAGGTCGACACGTTCGAGGTAGGTGGCAGTATCGTCACCGGATTTGCGACGATCGGAACTACTCCGATTGTTGAGACGCTCTGATAAATCGGAGCGGGCGCGAACGCCAGTCCACCATACGGTCCGGCAGGAGCCAGCGCCAGCGGAGCATATCCCGTATAGACCGGCACGCTCGTCTGAGCAATGGGAGCCACCTGGATTGTTTGGTACGAGTATGTCTGATTCCGCACGACCTGCCGCGGAACCATTTGCGTCGAGACCTGCGGCACTTGTCGAGTCACTTGAACCGGCACGCTGCGATACGCGATCTGCTGCTGATAGGAGACTTGAGGAATCCGCTTGGTGACTTGTTTGGGAACGTAGACGGTTTGGTAGCTTCCTTCGTCGACGACGACATCGCGATACGTCGTGACGGGGACGGTCTGCGCGACGGCTTCTTGGCGATACTGCGTGGTCACTTCATTGCGATAGGTCGTCACCTGCTGCGGGACCATTTCGGTGTCAATCACCGCTTGATGTGACTGGCAATTGCAGTGAGTGACCGGCCGCTGACAGTTCTTGCAGCCGCGCGAAAACAGTTGAGCCGACGCGGGCGTTGCCGAAAAACCGACTGGAATCAGCCCTAACATCGCGAGCAGCAGTGCGCCACGAACGTGCTTTGACATGTCCAAAACTCCTTGGCGATCGGCCTCTGGCTCAGAAAGTCGCGTCGCTCGAACCGATGTCCTTCGCGCGAACTCGCGTGGGACGTCCCGCGCAATGCGTCCTCTTTCGTATCGGCGACCTGGACGATCAACTTGAACGATTGGGAAGAGTTTGACGGCACGATCACTCAGATTGCCCGACTTTTGCAAACCTCCAGACGTTTAGATAACGTGCCGCTGCTAAGTCACCATCATCCGCATTCCCGAACGTTAAACGGAACCTCAATCTCACCAGGAGACTCGTCATGAGAGAAACGTCGTCCCCCCTCGTGTCACGTCGCGAGCTGTTGAAAACCTCTGGCCAAGTGGCTGCCGCTTCGGTCTTGGCGGCGTCGGCGTTGCCGGGAGCTCACGCTGCCGAAAGCAATACGATCCAGATTGTCCTGATCGGCTGCGGCGGCCGGGGCGGCGGAGCGATCGCGAACGCGCTTTCGACCAAGCAAGGGCCGACGAAGTTGGTCGCGATGGTGGATGTTTTTCCGGAGAAGCTCAACACCGCCTACCAAAACACCAAGACGCGGTTTCCCGATCAAGTTGACGTCCCGGAAGACCACAAATTCATCGGCTTCGACGGCTACAAGAAGGCGATGGACCTGCTCAAGCCAGGGGACGTAGTGATCCTCACGACACCGGTGGTGTTCCGCTGGGTCCATTTCAGCTATGCGATCTCGAAGGGTCTGAACGTCTTCATGGAGAAGCCAACGACGATCGATGGTCCGACCAGCCGGAAGATGCTGGAACTCTCCGCCGAGTCGGTGAAGAAAAACCTTAAGGTCGGCGTCGGCCTGATGTGCCGCCACTGCCGCTCGCGAATGGAGTTGGCTCAGCGAATCAAAGAGGGCCAGATCGGTGACCTGACGCTGCTGCGAGCCTACCGCATCGCCGGTCCCACCGGGTCCGCCTCCGTCGGCCCGAAACCGGAAGGGATCAGCGAACTGGCTTATCAGATCAAGAACTTCCACGGATTCTTGTGGCTGAGCGGTGGCGGCTTCAGTGACTTCCTGATTCACAACATCGACGAGTGCTGCTGGATGAAGGACGCCTTCCCGGTCGAGGCCAAAGGGCATGGCGGCCGGCACTATCGCGGTGATCAAGTCGATCAGAACTTCGACACCTACAACATCGAGTACACGTTCGCCGACGGCACAAAGATGTTCATGGCCGGCCGTACGATGCCCGGCTGCCATCAAGAGTTCGCGACCTACGTCCATGGCACGAAAGGTTCGGCGGTCGTATCGCAAGCCGGACACCATCCGTCGAAGGCTCGCATGTTCAAGAGCCATCGGATGGTCAAAGAGGACTTGATCTGGGAATGCTCGAAGCCGGAAGCTGACCCGTACCAACTCGAATGGGAAGACCTGATGACCGCGATCCGCAAGGACCAGCCGTACAATGAAGGTGAGCGCGGCGCGAAGTCGAGCCTTGTCACCGCGATGGGCCGCATGGCTTGCCACACAGGCCAGATTGTGACCTACGAGGACATGCTCAACCACGAGCACGAATTCGCGCCCAACGCCGACAAGCTGGTCATCGACGGCCCGTCACCACTGGTCGCCGACGCCAAGGGCAAGTACCCGGTTCCGAATCCTGGCATCAACACACGTCGCGAGTATTAACCGTCGTGGGTTGAAGCAGGACGGGCATTCCTGCCCGTCCTTTTATTTACGACGGACAAGAGTGCCCGTTCTACGATTCGATTGCCATGCTGCAGCGACGACTGGTCTTCCAAGCTCTGGACGCCTCATGGACCAGTCTGGCGGTGTTGATTTTGGTAGGAGTTGCGGCAGCACTCGTCATCTTGTTGTCGAAGTACGAGCGAAAGCTTGTGCCGGCTCACGTTGGCTACGGTTTGCTGTTCTTACGACTGGCTGTGATTGCCGTCATTTGGCTCGCGCTGTTGCAGCCGGTGCTGACATGGAACATCGATCGTGAGCGAACCGGCCGAGTCATCGTCGCGCTCGACTTGTCCGAAAGCATGACCACCACAGACCGAATCGCGACCAAAGCTGAGAAGCTGCGGACCGCGATCGGTCTGGGGATGATCGGCAACGATCAGAACCGCGACCGCTGGATGCGAGTGCTTGCCGACTTCGAGGCCGAGCGCGAGCCGAAATGGGTCGACGATGACGAGGGGGCGAGTTTCGAGCAGCGTGCGACGTTGGCCAAGACTCGCAAGGAACTCATCGGGGAGACGTTTCAGAAGCTCGACAAACTGCCTCGCGCCGAGATCGCTCAGAAACTGATCGGCGACCAGGAAAATCCGGACGGTTGGCTGGCCGAGTTGAAGAAATCGTTCAACGTCGAACTGCGAGTCTTCGGCGGCAAGTCGGTGCCGAGTGAACTTGAAACACTCACCGACACGGTGCAGAAGCCCCCCGATGCGCTGGTCAAGTCGCTGACCAATTTGGTTTCGGCGTTGGAAACGTCATCGGCTGAACAATCACCGGTCAAAGCGTTCGTTGTCTTCTCGGATGGTCGCGAGACCTCGGGCAGCGATCCGCTTTCGGTCGCGAAGCGTTGGCGCGATTTGGACGTTGCGGTCTTTCCCGTCTTGATCGGTTCCGAGCGACGGCCGAAGGACATCGTGCTGGATGCGCTGGATGTCCCGCCGGTTGCGTACCTCAACGACAAACCGATTGCACGCGTGACGTTGCAAGCAGCGGGATTCGAAGGAGAGACGCTCAACGTCGTCCTCGAACAGAAAGACGGCGAAACGCAAACGCGATCGCTCGTCGTCCCGAAGTCCGATTCCGGGCTGCCGCCGGTCATCGTGGCCGAGTACTTGCTCGACGCAACGAAGATCGGCCGGCAGCGATTCACGGTCCGCACCGATGTGCTCTCTGGCGAGACGCGTGACGACAACAACTCGCGGGACTTCTCGCTGCTGGTCGTCGATGACAAGGCGCGAGTGCTGCTGGTCGAAGGGGAAGCCCGTTGGGAGTTTCGCTTCCTCGAAGCGGCATTCGCGCGCGACGAGCGAGTGCGACTGGAACGTGTCGTGTTTCAGCAGCCACACCTCGGCGTGCTGCCGGAGACGTTTTTCCCGCGTCAGCTCAATTGGCCCGGCCCGGAAACGCCCATCGAAAAATCGCCACTGGCCGAGTTCGATCTCATCGTGATTGGCGACGTGGCGCCGCTGGACTTGTCGGAAGTGTTGCTCGCACAGTTGGAGAAATTCGTCTCGGAGATCGGCGGCACGGTCGTTTTCACGGCCGGCAAGCGACACATGCCGATGCTGTATCGCTCGACGACGCTCGACAAGTTGCTGCCGGTGACAAAACTTCGCCCGGTGAATTCGCTCGATCCACCGACAACACCACCGCACTTGCGAGGCTTTCATCTGCGACTGACACCCGACGGCGAGCGTGAAGGTGGATTGCAACTCGGCGGTGACGCTGACATAAATCGCTCGACGTGGAGGAATCTGCCCGGCCATCCGTGGGCTTTGATCGGCGACCTCAAGCCCGGAGCCACAGTCCTGGCGACAGCCGATGACGGCCAGTCGTTGCCGCCGGAAATGGAACGCTCCCGGGCCTTGATCGTCGAGCAGTACTACGGACTCGGCCAAGTGTATTGGTTGGGCTTCGACAGCACCTGGCGTTGGCGACATCGAGTTGGCGATCAGTACCATCACCGCTTCTGGGGACAGATGGCTCGCACTGCCGCGCAGAACAAGGCGTCGTCCGGCAATGAGTTTGTGAAGTTTGGCCTCGAATCGACCGACGTGCAGGCGGGCCAGGATGTCATTTTCCGAGCACGCTGGACTCCGCCGCTGCTGGCCCGTCGTCCCGATGTGAAGGCCAAAGTCGCCATCTTCCCGCGGAACGATGCCAAGCCCGATCAGCCAATCTCGACGGTCGATCTCACTCCCGATCAATCTCGCCCTTCGGTCCATCAAGGCCGCTGGCTCGCAGCGACCGCCGGCGAGTACCGCGCGATTCTCAAGATTGACGGCCCGCCGCTCGGCGGCCCCGGAGACAAAGAGATCGTCGCCGACTTTCTTGTACGCGGGCCGATCACGAAGGAACTGGCCGACGTTACCGCATCACGCGTGTTGCTCGACCAGATGGCCCAAGTCTCACGCGGAAAATTGTTGATGCTGCATCAGCTCATCGAATTACCGAAGCTGATCCAACCCGAAGCCCTCGCCATTCGCGAGTCGCACGAGTACACCCTCTGGGACCACTGGCTGCTGCTGGCCATTTTATTGGGCCTGCTGACCGCCGAATGGATTCTGCGAAAATGGAATGGGCTGCCGTAAGGGGAGTCTCTCCCTCTCGATCCTGAAACACACGAACCCGATTCATGCCACCACACGTTCAAACCGTTTCCGAACTGACCGGCGAGATCAAAGACCTGATCGAAGGGAACTTGCCAGAGGTCTGGGTGCGCGGCGAGGTTTCTAACTGCCTGAAGGCTAACTCGGGACACGTTTACTTCACGCTCAAAGACGAGGGAGCACAGATTGCGGCGGTCATGTGGCGGAACACGGCAGCACGCATTCGCTTCGACATGCACGATGGCTTGCAGGTTGTCGTCAACGGTGGAGTTGAGGTTTACAAGCCGCGTGGCTCATACCAGGTCATCGTGCGGCAACTCATCCCGCAGGGAGTCGGTGCGCTGGAACTCGCGTTTCGGCAGATGCACGCGAAGCTGGAGGCCGAGGGGTTGTTCAATCCGGCTCGCAAACGGCCGATCCCGCGATTCCCGAAACGAATCGCGCTCGTGACCAGTCCGTCGGGAGCTGCGGTGCGAGACATGATTCAAGTCATCACTCGCCGCTGGAAGACGGCTGATATCGTGATCGTGCCGGTCAAAGTTCAAGGGGAAGATGCCGCACAACAGATCGCGGCTGCACTGCGCGGTGTCCATCAACTGCCCAACGTCGATGTCGTCATCTGTGGTCGCGGCGGTGGCAGTCTCGAAGACCTGTGGGCATTCAACGAGGAAGTGGTCGCCCGCGCGATCGCCGCATGCCGGCTGCCGGTGATCAGCGCGGTCGGCCACGAGATCGACGTCACAATCGCCGACCTTGTCGCCGACGTCCGAGCACTCACGCCCAGCGAGGCAGGCGAGCGGGTTGTCCCCGATCGCGCGGAGGTGTTGAGCACGCTCGATAATCTGCAACAGCGATTGGTGAGCGGATTGCAAAATCGAGCCGGCAAAGCTCGGCTGCAACTGGAGGGTCTACGCTCGCGGCGAGTTTTCACTCGCCCATTTCAACGAGTGCATGACGAGCTGACTCGGGTCGACGAATTCGACGTGCGGTTGCGGCGTGCGATTCGGCAGCGAGCGGTCGCCTCCAAGCAACAGCTTGATCTCGCGGCGGCGACGCTGGACGCGCTCAGCCCGCTGAAAGTGCTCGGCCGAGGCTACTCGATTACCCGCCGCGCCGAGACCGGTGAACTCGTGACCGGGTCAGAGCAACTGGTAATCGGCGACCGAATCACGACAATCCTCGCCAGCGGCCAGCTCACCAGCTGCATCGAAACCACCGAACACATCTGAGCGTTTCTGATGTCCACGACTCCCAACTCCGATCAACCGACCTTCGAAGCTGCGCTCGCCGAGTTGCAACGCATCGTCGCCGATTTGGAAAACGGCAGCGTAGGACTCGAAGAATCGCTGGCTCGCTTTGAACGCGGAGTCGCTCTGCTCAAAACGTGCTACGCGACGCTCGAACAAGCCGAGCAACGGATTGAACTGCTAGTCGGTACACGCCCGGACGGGACGCCGGTGACCCAGCCCTTCGATGCTTCCGCGACTTCCGATGCAGAAACTCCGACCGCTGGCCGACGTCGATCTCGAAAAGCAAAGCCCGAATCAACTCTTGAGCCGGAGAAAACCGAAGACGGTTCGGACACCGGCTTCTTGTTTTGATCCGGTGTCACCTCGCCAGCCAGCCGCCGTCGATGACGACCACGCTGCCGTGCATGTAGTTGCTGGCGTCGGATGCGAGGTACACCGCCAAGCCGGCCAGTTCGTCCGGCCGTCCCCAGCGTCCACAGGGGATGCGATCGAGGATCTGCGGTGCTCGCACCGGATCAGTTCGCAGCGGACTCGCCATATCAGTTTCAAAATAACCGGGGGCGATGCAGTTCACGTTGATCCCTTCGGACGACCAAGTGACCGCCAGCGATTTGGTCATGCCGGCGATCGCGTGTTTCGCGGCGGCATACGCGGGGATGTTCAGCCCGGCTTCAAACGACATGATGCTACCGATGTTGATGATCTTGCCTCGCCCCTTGCGTCGCATGTGCGGGTAAGCTTGCTGGCTGAGGTCGAACATCGCCGTCACGTGCAATTCGAGCTGCCGCCGCCAAGCCTCTTCCGGAAAGATTTCCGGCCGCTGACGGACTCCGTCGCCGGCGTTGTTCACAAGAATGTCGACATGCCCGGCGAGGCCAATGGCTTTGTCGATCAATCCGCGCCGTTGTTCCCGTTCGGAGAGATCGCATTGGATGTCGAAGAAACGCCGACCGGCCGATTCAACCAATCGCCGCGTTTCGTCCGCCTGGCCGTGCTTCGAGACACAGACGATGTCTGCGCCCGCTTCAGCCAATCCCCAAGCCATCGACTGACCCAATCCACGTCGGCCGCCGGTCACGACGGCGACTCGGCCATCCAATTTGAAGAGATCGAGAATCATGGTGCAGCGATGATGGCGACGCGCCGTCCGATCGGCAACGTCAGCGGCGGCCGAATCGTGTCACATCGCGGTAGCGGTACGTCCCGCCGTTTTCCCGGGCCAGCTTCTTCAGAAAATTGTCGGCGGAGATCTCGGAGCCTTTGCCGAATTCGACACAGTGAATTTGCGTGCGACCATTGTTGGCCGTTTTGATTTCGTGCAATTCGCGAGCGGACAGGATGGGCTGGTCGGCATCCGTCAAAAAAAACAGATGCTCTGGTTGATAACGGAGAGCTTTCTTCAGCGCTGGCATGTGATCCGTCCCGCCGTCGGGTTGCACGCTGGAGATGAACTGGCGAGCGAGCGTGCGGTTGATGTCGGTGGCCCACTGCATCGCTGGCTTGTCATCGTTGCCTTTCATTTCCTGCAGGCCCTGGTTGTAAAACAGAACCTGAAACTGTTGAGTCTGTTCGAGCGCCGCGAGGCTGACGACGAGTTCCTCTTTTGCGACGCGAATCGCGCCGTGGTCCAACATGCTGCCGGAGCGGTCGAGCACGTAAACGAAACGATTCCCTTTTGCGGCGATGTCAAAAAAGGTGGTCTGTCCCAATCCAGACGTTTCTTCGCCACCCGCTGGACGTCGGCCTGAAGACTTGATGAGTTCCTTCGCATCGACGGGAGATTTCAGCGTCGCCGCTGGTCCCGGGCCAAGCACAGGCAATGCCGAGTTTGTCGGAAAACTCAGCAGATCGCTGATCGATTTGTCGTCACGGACGATCGACTTTTCCAACTGCGGAGTTCCGTCGTCACGAGCCAACGCTTCGTCGGGATTGGATTCGTTCTGATCGGCGGGCTGCGCGATAACTTCGCGCGGGACGTGCAGGCCGATTTCGCGAAACGCTCCGTCCCCGGCCTTTGGCCCGACAGATCCGGGCGATGAACAGCCGCGCAGAATCATCGCAATCACGCAGAACAACACGACGTGCGAGACGATGGATAACAGCCAACTCGGAACCACGATGTCCAACCGATCTCGGCCATCGTCGATGCCAGCGCCAAGTTTCAATTCCGGGACGGGCCGCATGACATTACTTGTCGTTTCCACGTTGCTGTCCACGCTGCTTGATCTGATCCAAGAATTGCGGAGTCAGATCTTCCGGAAACACCCCTTCGGGCGGGACGAACTTGAACTTTGTTGGAGGGATCACCGTGTCTGTTTCAATCTCCGAGAAGTCCAGGCTGACCTTAGGCCGCAATTGATTATCCGCGTTCCGACGGAGGTACAGAATGCGGCGCGGGAAAAGCGACTCGCCGTCGAGGTACAGTCGAATGCGTGCGGGCACGTAATCGGGCAGCGGTTCATGGAATTTGTCCCCTTGCCAGAACTTGAGCATTTCAAGCTTCCAGCCACCTTCGATCACGATCAACTTGCGGCCATCGGCGGTGTCCTCTTTGTATTGGTCGAACTGGATGGACTTGCCGATCGACGCCAATAAACCAGGGAGCCCGCCGAAGCCCAGTTCAACAGTGATCAGGTTGTCGGACAAGCCGTTGTCGGCAGCGGCCTGCAGGATTTGCCGAACGTCGCGGCGTGAAATTCGAGTGTCACCGCCAACTTTGTGTCGTGTCCACAAAACCTGCCCATCGCAGACTTCCAGAATCGAACCTTCGGTGTCACCCACCTTCACTTGAAACTCCAATCGCAATCGCAAGTCTCCGCCGCCCGCTTGCAGATAGCTGCCGTTGACTATGAAGCGGCGATTGGCCAAAGCCACGGTTTCCACCAGCTTGGCTTGGATTGATTGATAGGAAAGTAATCGTTGTCGAGCTTGATCGAGCGCCCCCTTGGCCTCGGGCGACTCGGGGCCGGGAGCATCGGCCATGAGCGGAGACGGAGATTTCAACGGCAGATTCTTGGTCGGCTTTTGTTCGAGGCCAGGTGCGCGTTGGCCCCAAACTTCGGGAGACTTCAGCCACAAAACGACGAGTGCCATCGCGGTGACGGCAGCTGTGGATTTGGGAAGACTTTTCATATCGCCTCGAAGATTCCGGATTTGCCAAAGATTCGGATCAGGCAGAACCGAAATTATCCATGTGTCGCAGAAGTGGATGCTGTCCTGGCATTCAAGTTCATCGTGCGGTGTTCAGTCGGCAAAAACTGCCGGCAGAACTCGACAACGACGAACCGGACGCGACGGAGTTTAGTTCCAGCACGTCAGCAGAGCGACCCCAAGGTCGGGGTGCATGACCGTCTCAGGTCGAAGGGACTCGTGATGAGATACTACTTTCTGGCACTCGGAACGTTGGTCGTGGTCTGTTTTGGCTGCCACCTGGACGGTCAGCAGTTGATCGACAAAGGGGAGTATGTGGCTCCGCCTGCGTCGATGATCGCTCGACCCGGCCCAATGGTCGATCTGCCGCACCCGGCGATCTTCAATTCGATGGGACCGGCGCAGCCGCGCAGCTTCCAATCGACGACGACGCAAGTCCGCTTCGTGGGGCCGATTGGCATGAACATCGGCTGGAAGATTGGCCCGGGCTACGCCAACAACCAGTTGGTGACTCCGAACCGTTGGGAATTCTCACAAGGGGCGACCTACCGCCTGAAGTTGTCCAACATCACCGGACGCGAGGCTCTGACGCTGTACCCGACGTTGCAGATTTATCCCGGTCATCCGACGACCGACGGCTACCTCGGACACAACAGCGTGCCCATCGAGTTGACCGATGAAGATCTCGATCAAGTCGAGTCGAACAACTACGTCACCAAAGTGATCTACCTCCCGGACGCGAAATTCCAGGAACTGGCGATCGCCGGTGTCGAGACGTTGTCTTCAACGCGACTCGATCCGGGTGTTGATCCGGTCTCCGAAGCGGACCGCCGCGGCACGATCATGGTTGTCTTGCGAGTCGGTAACAAGAACCTCGAACAACAAGGTGCGGGAGATCCGACCGCAGAGCTGGACAACGGTCTGCAGCAAGTCAGCTACGACGCCGACGGCGATAAGGGAGAGATCGTCCCGCCGGTGCCCGTCGAAACGGAAGGGGGCCTCTATGCCGGAGTTCCCGGCCCGATGATCGTCGGTGGCCCGAGTGGACCGAGTGGACCCGTTGCCGGAATGAATGGCACTCCGATGTGGGGGATGCCGTACACCTCGACTCCGATTGGATTGCCGGGCCCGGCGCACCTGCCCTTCGGAGCACCAGCCGGACTCAAGTCACACACAGTTCGCAATCTGACGAAGACCGAACTGCCTGACCCAGTTGATCACATGCTGATGGACGTGAAGCACGAACCTGGCATGCGTTTACCGAAGCCAGTCAGGCACGTCGAGTACACCGAGAAGCATCCGATTTACGGACCGGGACAAGTCTCGCAACCGAATTGGAATCTCAATCAGTAATGCCCCCACGAATCGGGTTGAGGCCGCATTTGCGGCCTCAACCCATTTCTGAAAACCGCCCACCTTCAACCCTACCTACCTTCTATGTGCGCATCGCTGCTTCCCGAACTGTTGTGTTTGCGCCGGCTCGGTTTGATCACCGATCTTTGGGACGCGTTGAAGCGCTGCCGGCTCGTGGGAATGTTGATGAGCGTAGCGGTGATGTGCGGTGTGTCGTGTGGCACGGCTCAGGCCCAGACTCAAGCGCAAGCTCCGCCGCGACTGCTGATGGATCATCAAGTTCCTCCCGGAACTTGGGGCCAATGGGTTCAAGCCGCGGGTCGAGTCCACGGCTTTGAGTTTCAATCTGTCAGCGTCGAACTTCCCTCAACCGGCACAGTGACTTGGTTTGTTGGTTCGCGTGACGAGGTTAAGACCACGGCGAATGCACGAATTGCAGTGGCGCAGTCCTACCGGCTCAAGCTCAGCGAGATGCCGGAGTTTCCGGGCATCGAGCTGTATCCGTCGATCGAGGTGATCGACCGGTTGCATCCTCCTGCTGGCCACGCCGACAAATTTTCGATGCCCTTGCCGTTCACGATCGAGGAGATTGATGCCGCGATCCAGGGCCAGATGATCACAAAAGTCGTGTACCTCGAACAGCCGCAACTTGCCATGCCGTACGAGCTGACTGGCGACACTTCCGTCCGATCCGTCGACCCCAGTGCCAATCTCTTCGAAGAGGCAGACAAAGCGGGACGTCCGCTAGCTTTGATCCGATTAGGTGGACGATTGCCGGCAGCGAATGAAACTCATGGAAATTTCTTCGGCCACGGTGCTCCGGTGCTGACCAGTGCCACGAAAAAGAGCCTCACGGACGCTGTTCAACAGGCGGTCTCATTCTCTGCCGCGGAACCTCGAGTCCAGCTTGCGTCGCACAACGAAGCTCTGAATGTGTCCGGCTTCAAACAAAACCGATCGGGCTTGATCGCCGCCAGCCCGACACTCGCCGAACAGTTTCCGGACGAGTATCTCTTCGACGGCGGCGACCGCGAGTACCCCGTGCACTACGACGGTCCTCTCATGGTGGGTGTTGAAACCGAAGACACGGTCGCTGAATTCCGCGATCACAGAGGGGACCGCAAAGTCAAAGCCTCAAACCGAGTCGCCATCTACTCGCCGCGCTTCGCCGCAGTGCGAAGTTTCACAGGCATCAGTGAAGGGACCAACATTCAGCGGCCCATTAGCAACGTGGACCAAGTCCAAGGTGCCGCCTTGCGTCAGAAAGTCGCCGGCAAAACCGGAGTGCAGCGAGACCGCGTCCAAGGCGTGCGAATGCGTTCGCGAGCCAGCGGAATCTTCAGCCAGTCGACTCGCCGAGACGTTTCGGCCGCGAAGGGGATCGCTCAACACGTCAAGCTGATGAATCTTTTTGAGGGGGTTCAATTCCTGCACGATGGACAAGTTCGACAGTCTGAATTGGCTCAACTCCACCGCAGCATGAAAGCGGCGACGACATGGACTCGGGAATTGAACCCGGTCATTGTGGCGAGCCTGACAGCGACCCAAGAGGTCTATGCCAACTTCAAAGTGGCCGAATTAGTCGGCATCGAGGAAGGACACAAGAAACCGGGCCACTTGCGACTGGTGAAACTCGCCAACAAGGAATTCGCGAAACCGGGAGACGTGATCACGTTCACGATTCGCTTCGACAATCTCGGCGACCGCGAACTGCGAAACGTCCGGCTGATCGACAACCTGACGCCGCGACTCGAATACGTAGACGACAGCGTCAGCAGCGATCTGCCCGGTTCGATCAGCGTCGACGACAACGGCGAAGGGAGCCACATTTTGCGATTGGAACTCGATAACCCGCTGGCCGGCCATACCGGTGGCGTGATCACCTTCCAAGCCAAACTTCGATAATCGTGCGGCATCGCGAGTGAGGGAGAGAGAACCGGAGCCTTGCGGTCCCAGACTTGTGCCACCGCCATGAGCCCGCCGAGATTCGGCGGGCTTTTTCATTTCGCTAATGAAGCCGCGATCCGGTCCAAGGTCACTATCTCGGCTCGATCGCCCGCTGCTCGCACCAATTCGCAGATCAGCCGCGCGATTCGGAAATCAGGGTCTTCCACGACCAAACAGGACGGATGCACGAGCAGGTCGAACACGGCTCGATTCTCAATCGCCCACTCGACAGCCAAACGGATCGCCTTCAAATACGCATCGAGTGACCAGCGTGTCGATCGAAACGCGCCGACATCGCTGATGGGACTCATCGGGACTTCGATCAAGCCGCTCGGATAGACGAACGGCTGCGCATCCGCCTGCGCTTTGACGATGTTTTCAAAGACCTCCGCTGGTGGCACTTCGCCCACTTTGCCGTATTGATGCGCAGGATATTTCGAGCTGACCCAGGTGAATCCCTGGTCGAGCAGCATTTGTTGCACTTCCGGCGCGTCGGTCAGTCCGTTGTTGAATCCGCCGGGCGTTCGGAATCCATTGGCCTCAATACCGGCCCTTTGCTGCAGCGCTTTGGTCGCCACTCGAATGTTTCGGTCGATGACCTCGCGAGCAGTCAGTCCTTCGATCAGCCACGGAGCGCGCTGAAATCGGAACTGCGTCTCTTCCGGTTTCGTCGCCTTAACGAAGACGTGGTCGTAGGTGTGATTGCCGATGGCGTGTCCTTCGGCCGCAATCTGCTTGAGCCAGTCGACGCTGGGGTGTTCAAGCACACGTCCGACGCAGAAAAAGTGAATGACACCGCCAAGTTCTTTCACCAGTTTTGCGGCCTCGACCGAGTATCGTTTTGTTGCGTCATCGAGGTTGCCTTTCTCGTAGTTCCATTCGGTCTGTTCGCGTTTCGGATACTGCGCGCTCATCTCCAAGTCCAGCGTGATGGCAATGCGAGCCTTGTTGGGCTTTGATGGTGCGGCGAAGAGAGCCGGGCCGATGCAGCTCAGAGTTCCGGCAGTTGCGGCGCGAAGCCAGTTGCGACGAGACAGCAGCGAGGTAACAGGCGACAGCGACATCACGGCCTCCCACGGAAGTATTCAAGTTCCTGAACATAATGCGGCCCACGCGGTGCCATTGCAAACATCGCGGCATTATCGAGGCACCACGACTGGCAAGAAGTTCCTGACGGCTCTGGAAACATCAGTCCCCGAACTCTCCATCACATCGTTGTGGTCCGCCTTCGGCAGTTCGACGAATTGCTTTGCGATGCCGGACGCTGACTTTTCGGGAGCAGCGGCAAACAGCTTTTTGCCGAGTTGCAGCGGGATGATCGTGTCGCGTCGGCCGTGAAATTGCAGCAATGGGCAAGTCACGTCTCGAATCCGTTGCTCGCTGGAAAATCGGTCGAACAACAGCCAGCGAACCGGCAGCCACGGAAAGTGATACGCACCGGCATCGGTCAGTGAGTTGAACGTCGAACGTAAAATGACTCCGGCCGGGGGATCCTTCTTCTGCGACAACTCGCTCGCCAAACCGACCGCGACACCGCCGCCGAGCGACTCACCGAACAGCACGATGCGGCGAGATTCGATCTTCTTCGTCTCGGTTGCGAAACGCCAGGCGGCTCGCGCGTCGCGAGCGAGTCCCGCCTCGGTGGGCTCGCCAAGATTGTCGCCGTAGCCTCGGTAGTCAAAGATCAGCACGTCGGCACCGGCATCGGCGAGCACGGCAACCTCCAACGTCCGATACCGGCGATTCGCAGCATTCCCTCCGAAGTACAAGACGACTGGCCGACCTTCAGCCAGCTTGGCTTCGAGTTCTTGATCCGTTTCCGCGACATGTCCTTTTGCCAAGATCAGCCAGCCGCGCAGGTCAAGGCCGTCCTCCGTTTTGGAGACGACATCGTGTGCTCGGCCGGTCGGAAGTTCGGCCAGTTTCGTGGGCAGCGTCTTCTCAACAAATGGGTGATAGATCAGCGAACGCTGGAAGGCGACGAACATCACAACCACTCCGACTGTCGGGATCGTCAAGATCAACATCCAGCGCTTCCACGGACTCAACAAGAGTGGTCGGCGGGGTGACGACGTGGACAACGGTACGCGGACGCGACTCATGAGCAGGCCTCAATGACATGACGTTTGGCGATTGAATCTTCGACTCTGCGGATTGGAAAGACCTGTCGGTCAGGTCGTAGCGGTCGAGCCTTCTCGAAGCCCGGAGTTACTCCCGGTGTCTTGATAGAAAACTCCCGCTGTCCGTCACAATGCGGAACGGAGCGGCGAGTGGCAACGGTCGTGACGATTCCGCCAGCGATTTCTTTCTTGGCCAATTTGCATCGTCCAAATGGTGGCCTAAAGTAATTCCAACGTCACCGACTGAGGCGATGCGGCAACGCTCGCGAGGTGGTGACACCACAGACCAACATTGATTGACACCGCGGTTTGGTGTGGCGTCGTAAGACGGTCGTTCGGCCGGTTCGAGGGCGCGGAGGTTGGGTTCGGGGCATGGACCTGTTCCGGTGTGGTCGGCAATTGGCGCGAGCCAACTGCGACAGGTTTCGTGTCATCCAGCTTCGGGGGAGAGGGGCATGGCGCTCGGACTGTTTCGCCAGCGGATTGGGCTGGCACTGTGTTTGGCGTGCGCGCTGTGCGTGACGCGGGGTGAGGCGATCGCAGCTCCCAAGTTGCAGGCCAACGTCAATGATGCGCGACAGGCGTTGCAAGCAGGGGAGGACTTTGAACGGACTCGCCGTTGGATCGACGCCATCGAGCACTACGAAGCCTCGATCAAGAAATGGCCCAACGACCGGGACCTGAGCTACGGCCTGCGTCGTTCGAAGATTCATTTCGGGATCGAACGCCGCTACTCCGACAGCAGCTTTCGCACGAACATGCTGACGATTTCGCGACACGAAGCGCTCAGCCTCTTCGATGAAGTCATCAACAAAATCAAGTCGCACTTCGTCGATCCTCTCAGCTCGACCTCGTTTGTGGCTCACGGCACCGAGAGCCTCTACATCGCTCTCGCCAACGAGAAATTCCTGGAACATCACTTGCCCGGCCGCCGCGCGGCGATCCAGAGCGGCATTTCGAGATTACGTGAGACTCTGCGCACACAATACTGGAACAAGCCGTTGAACAGCAGCTCTTCAGCACATCAGACAGTGTCTGAGGTGGCTGGTCTGGCCGAAGCTCAACTCGGATTGAACAGCACGGCCGTTGTGATGGAGTACGTCTTCGGAGGCTGTCACGCTCTCGACGACTACAGCAACTGTCTGACTCCCGACCGGCTAAGCGATCTGTACGACAATATCGACGGAGAGTTCGTCGGCCTGGGAATCGAGATGAAAGCTGAAGCCGGCCGCGGTATGTCGCTCGTCAACGTGTTGCCGGAGAGTCCGGCGGCAGAGGGGGGCTTGCTGATCGGCGATTACATCGTTGGCATCGACGGTCACGACTGCCGCAACATGTCGACGGACGAAGCCGCTGGACGCCTGAAGGGAAAGCCCGGATCGCGAGTGCGGCTGGACGTTTCTGGTCTGACTGCCGCCGACCGCCGCACGGTCACGGTCGTTCGGCGAGCCGTGCAGGTGAAGAGCATTCCGATCGCCAAAATCGTCGATGAGTCGCGTGGGATCGGCTACATCCAAATGACCGGTTTTCAGAAAAGCTCGCCGGTAGAACTCGACGAGGCGCTGCAAAAACTCAATCGACAGGGACTGCGCGTTCTGATCTGGGATCTACGAGGCAACCCCGGCGGACTGCTGACCGCGGCCGTCGAAGTGCTCGACCGGTTTATCGACAACGGAGTTCTGGTCTCGACGAAGGGACGCATGGGAGATCAGAACATGTCGTACTCGGCTCACCGTCAGCAAAAGTGGAACGTCCCGCTCGTGCTGCTGACCGACGAGAACAGCGCCAGCGCCAGCGAGATCGTCGCCGGTGCCGTGAGGGATCATCAACGTGGTGTGATTGTCGGCCGCAAAACCTACGGCAAGTGGTCGGTACAGAGCATCTTTCCAATTCAGCGCAGCGTCGGCTTGCGACTGACGACCGCGAAGTTCTACTCGCCGGCTGGCAAGACGCTTGGAAAGATTGGCGTGAGACCGGATGTCGAAGTCGAGTTGCCAGACCATGTCGTGCTGCATCGCGGCCCCATGGCCAATTCGCTCGAAGACGATCCAGACATCCGCAAGGCGCTCGACGTGGCCCGCGAGCAAGTTAAAGGTCGTCCGCTGTTTTCGAATCGGTAGTGTCATCCGCAGGACGGCTGTTCTTGTCCGTCCGGGGTCGAGCAACAGAGCCTAATCTACGGTTCGCGGTTCACTGGAATTGTCGCGATCGACGCTTTGCCCCGGTCGAACAGTAACAGACCGATCAATCGTCCATCTTTCATCGCGATCACGGCCGCTCCGTGATTCGCCACACCGAGACCGGTCGCGCTGCGAACGTCCCACATGGGGCCACGAGCCTGCAAGCTACTGGCAGCGATCGGAATCGGTGTTGTCTGCGAATCGGTCACGACGAGGCAGTCTTCGGGTTCATCGCCGTCATGCCGAACGCTGGTGATCTTCCAGGCAGAAACTCCGTCGGCTTGAAAATCCGTCGGACGAAATGTCGCCAGCGATCCGAGACGCTTCACGCGATCCGCGACGAGCACCAATTCCTGTCCGGCAATTTCCAGCAGGATCGGTCCGAGTGCGTTCTCAGTCGGCAACAGCACGTCGGCAGGGCCGAGCAGTTGGCCGTTGCTCAGCAGTAGCAGCCATCCGGTTCGTTCGCGGTTGCGTCGGAATCCGAAAGAACGTTCCTCCCAACGGGCAACTGCGCGATGCGGTACCGGAAGCTGAGCATCGTTCGGCAGAACGATGTCCGTCGCGGCGATGCGCGGTTGCCAGGTCAGCCATTCTTCCTGCGGCGACTTCGCGTACAAGAATCGCTGGCCCGTGTTCGCGACCGGTCCCGGTTCGGCAGGCGTGGCAAAGGCGACGCCCCCTTGGGCAATCGAACTCAGTGTGTCGGCCGTGAACTGAAAACCGCTGAAGCCGACGCTGACATCCACTCCGCTCGCGCTCCAGAAGACGCTGTTCTGCCGCACGAGCGAGCGATAACGCGACTCGACGAACGCACGGGCTTCGAGGCTTGTCCCGTCGGACGACAGGCCGACCGACAAGACTTGGCCGACTCGCAGACCGCGATAGGTCACTGGCACTCCACGATCGACGCCCCAACGTTGTGACGCATGCAGTACGATTTCCAACGCACCGACCGGAACCTCGGAAACGGGAGCCACTTCGAGTCCGTCGAATTCGGTGCGTGGCTTCGCGTCGTCGGGACCGGGAGACACTGCGAGGTATCGGCCACCGACCAGTGTGTCCAAGCCACGCACTTCGGCGACGCTCACACGCGGACGCTCGACCCAGAACTGCGATCCTTCGCGAGCCAAGTGATGAGCCTCGCCAACCAGCCGCACGCGCACGGTGACGGCCGAGAGATCGCGATTCAAATCGACCGACGTGACCTCGCCGACCGCGATGCCTCGATGCCGTAAGGGGTCGCCGACTTGCAGGCCGTGTCCTTCGTGGTAGCGAATCGTGATCTCGATCGACTCCGGTTCGCTCAGTGTCGGTGGTGATTCGATCCCTTCAAACTCTGTCGTGGTTAGTCCGTCGCCCGGTCCCGGCATGACGCTGAGAAACTTCGCTCCGACGACCGTCTCCAATCCGCTGACGCGCGACAAGCTGACGCGCGGACGTTCGATCCAGAACTGGCTGCCGCGTCGCGCGACGTGCGCGGCCTTTAGCTCCAACTGCACTTTGACCGCGACCCGGCCCAGGTCTGGAGTCAGCACAACCTCGGTGACTTCACCGATAGCGATTCCTCGGAATCGCAGCACGTCGCCGGTCTTGAGACCATGTCCCTCGGCAAATCGGATCACGACAGTCGGCCCGTGTGACTTCAGCGACATCGCGATCAAGGCGATGGCTCCAAACACAGCGGCCAGTGTCACCCACCACAGCCGAGTTGTGGACCGAGCGGTTCGTGTCGACACGACAACCGCAGTCGGAAATGGTACGTGACTTGGCGATGGTGTGTTCATGCGGAAACCTCCTCATCCCAAATCGCATGCGGATCGAAACAAAACGACGCCGACATACTCAGCGCGACGCACGCGACGAACGCGATCACTGCCGGACCAAAGTGAAATTCCACCAAACTTCCGAGCTTCACAAGCATGACCAGCAACGCCAGCAGCAGCACATCCAACATGCTCCAGCGGCCAAGTTGTTCCGTCAGGCGGTACGTCGACGCTCGGTGCCGCCGATGCAGCAGATTCAGCAAGCAGAGTTCCAACAGCAGTACCAGCTTCATCACCGGAAACACAATCGAGAACACCAGCACGACGACTCCGACAAACCAGCTTCCGTGCCGAAACAAATCGAACGTACCGATTAGCAAGCTTGCAGCGTGCCGATGTCCGAGCCGTTCGATCTCGACGATCGGCAGCAACACTGCCGGCCAATACAGCACAAACGCCGCAGCCGCGAGAGCCGCGGTGCGACTCGCCGCTCGCCTCCCCTGCGAGCCGTCACTGAATACCGACTGACAGCGAGTGCAAATCGCCGACTCTCCCGCCGACACCTCCGGCAGTTCGTGAATCTGTCCGCAACAGTGACAGGCTTGAAGCTTCATTCCGTGTGTCGCCGATTTCGAGTCTTGTCGCAGGTTCTTCGTTCCTGAAGACGTTGTCTTGGCGGCATTATTGGTTGCTGCCGCCAGTTCCGACAGGACGCCGGCCCCTCGCGAGTGTTGAGGTTCCTGCTCGAGACGCCGAAGATGTCCCCGTCGATCATCCCGGAGGAGTCCTTCCATGCGCATGTTTTTCGCCGCCAAATGGCACGACCGAGCCGAACGGATCAACGTCACGAATCCCTTCAATGGCGAAGTCATCGACACGGTCCCACGCGGTTCGGCCGCCGACGTTGATGCGGCACTCGCCATGCTGGTCGAAGGGGCGAAGGTGATGCAAAAGATGCCGAGTGCCGAGCGCTGCCGCATCTTGCGAAAGACGGTCGAGCTGATTCAAAAACGTGCGGAGGAGTTCGCAAAAACGATCACGCTCGAAGAGGGCAAGGTTCTGGCCGAGAGTCGGCTGGAAGTCAGCCGCGGTTGCGAAACTCTCGAAGTCTCGGCGGAGGAAGCCAAGCGGATCACGGGAGAAGTTTTGCCGCTGGACGCCGCTCCCGGAGGCGCGGGCAAGTTTGGGTTCACGCTGCGAGTTCCCTGCGGCATCGTCGCGGCAATCACGCCGTTCAACTTTCCGCTCAATCTGGTGGCGCACAAAGTCGGCCCCGCGATCGCGGCGGGCAACGCGGTGCTCATCAAGCCGGCGGGGGATACGCCGTTGACCGCGTTGAAGCTCGTGGAATGTTTGCTCGAAGCGGGGCTGCCGCCGCAGGTGATCGCGTGTGTCACCGGCCCGGGCAGCGAAATCGGCAACGCGATCTGCACGGATCGGCGAGTTCGCAAGATCAGCTTCACCGGCAGCTACGAAGTCGGCTCGGCGATCTGCCGCATGGCCGGAGTGAAGCGTGTCACGATGGAACTGGGCAGTAACAGCCCGGTGATTGTGATGGATGACGCCGACCTCGATCGTGCCGCACAACTCGTGTCCATGTCCGGGTTCGCGAATGCGGGGCAGGTCTGCATCTCGGCTCAGCGAATTCTGACGCCGCAGCGGCGCACGTCCGACTTCCTCGATGCACTCAAGCCGCGCGTCGAAGCGCTGACAACCGGCAACCCGCTCGATGAGTCCACCAAAATGGGTCCAATGATCCGGGAGTCCGATGCCGCTCGAGTCGAGAGCTGGATTCACGAAGCCACGCTTGCCGGAGCGACGCTCATCGCCGGCGGCAGTCGTCAAGGCACGCTGCACGCGCCGACGATCCTCGCAAACGTCTCGCCGAACCAGCGCATCAGTTGCGACGAACTCTTTGGCCCGGCCGTCGCCGTCACGCCGTTCACCGATTTCGACGAAGCTCTGGCGTTGGCTAACGGTACGAACTACGGACTCTCGGCCAGCATCTTCACGCGCGATTTGGATCGCGCGTTGCGGTTCGCTCGCGAGGTCGATGCCGGCAACCTGCACATCAACTGGGGCACGCAATGGCGAGCCGACTTCATGCCCTACGGCGGCCTGAAAGACAGCGGCACCGGCAAGGAAGGCCCGCGCTACGCCATCCGCGAAATGACCGAAGAAAAAATGGTGGTGATCCACTGAGGGCCGCCCTAGACTATTCACCGATTTCACAATCTTGACTGAGTCAATGAGAAGGCCAGACCGAAATGAATCATCTCTGCAAACCGTGGGAACATCGGCTGTCACGCCGAGCCTGGCTGGGCGGCATGTCCGCCGCCGGAACCGCGGTCGCGGGCGGTCTGCCGTTTGAAGCCGTGCTCGGAGATGAGCTGGCCAAGGCGAAGAAGCAAGTTTTGTTCGTCTGGATTGACGGAGGAATGAGTCAATATGAGAGCTGGGATCCCAAAATTAACTCGCAATTCGGCGGGCCGTTTCGTGCCATTCAGACGAGCGTTTCCGGGATCGAAGTCTGTGAGTTGATGCCCCGCACGGCGAAGATCATGCAGCATCTGTGCGTCGTGCGCGGGATGTGTACCCAGGACAATTCGCACTCGGCCGGCGTGCCGCGCATCCAGCGAGGCGATCCGAAGAACCGAGGCGTGACGTATCCGTTCTTCGGCTCGGCGGTCGCGAAGCTGATTGGCAATCAAGGAACCGGATTGCCGGCTTACGTCTCGGTCAAACCGGGAAGCAGCGGGTTCATCTATCAAGACGCCGGGTTCCTCGGCCCGCAATTCGGAGCGGTCGCGTTTGGCGACGGCAAGCCGCCGGAGAATATGGCTCGGCCTGAATCGGTCAGCGAGGCGGACGAAGAGTTGCGTCAGTCATTGCGCATCAAAGCCGATGAACGCTACCGGCTGCGACGTCGTCCCGGCTCGGCGGAGGCGAATGGGTACGTCTTCGAGTCCGCTCGCGAGCTGATGCGGCAACAGTCGTTGTTCGATTTATCGAAGGTCGATCCGCGCGATCGCGAGCGTTACGGCAACCACGAGTTTGGCCGGCACATGCTGCTGGCTCGGCGGATGCTGGAAACGGGAATCACGTTTGTCAAAGTGACCAACTACGGCTGGGACACGCATGGCGACAACTTCAACGGCCATGCCTCACTGATGCCGCGCTACGATCAAGCGTTCGCCTCGATGGTCGAAGATCTGCACGAGCGCGGCATGCTCGACAACGTGCTGGTCATCACGATGTCCGAATTCGGCCGCACTCCGCGCATCAACGGCCACGTCGGCCGCGATCACTTCCCCGAAGCCTGGTCGCTGGCGATGACTGGTCGAGGCGTGAAGCGCGGCCTCACCGTCGGAAAGACGAATGCCAAAGGAACCGCCGTCGAAGGAGACGCCTACGACATCGGCCACATGTTTCATACATGGTTCTCGGCATTGGGCATCGAATCCGCGAAAGTCCAATACGACAACCATGGCCAGCCGCTGCCAATCGCTCACGAAGAAATGCATGCGGTGAAGGAGGTGCTGGCATGACGCCCGAACTCAAAGCGAAGTTCACGCTCAAGCCGTCGAAGAAGCCGCTCGACTTGCCGCAGCAGTTTGTGTCGGCCTGCTTCAGTCCGACGGGAGTGTTTCTGTTGGCCGGCAGTATGGAAGGGACGGTCGGTCGCTGGAACGTGCTGCTTGAGAAACCGGAACCGGAACTCGCTGAGAAGCCGGCGCTGACCGGGTTGACCTCGTGGGTGAGCACTTGCGTTTGTCTGCCGGATGGGAAACTCGCGGCTGGAGCCGACTCGTTTGGGAATCTGGCGTGTTGGTCTTACTGCGATGATGGCGGCGAACCGGTTTGGAAAGTCGCGAACGCTCACGATGGTTGGATTCGTGAAGTGATCGTGTCGCCCGATGGGCAAAAGCTCGCGACGTGCGGACGTGATGGGCGAGTCGTGTTCTGGTCCACCGATGGCCAGTTGCAAGCGGAGATCAAAGTGGGCGGCGACCTGTCGGTGATGCGGTTTGCTCCGGACGGAAAATCGCTGTTTGTGGGATCGCTCGAAGGGAAGGTCTCGCAATGGGACGTGGCGAGTTCGGCGAAGGTGCGCGACTTCGATGCGGGAGTGTTGTTCAAGCCGGATCGGTTGCAAGATGTCGGTGGCATTCGCTCGATGGCGGTCAGCCCGGATGGGGCGATGCTGTTGGTCGGAGGGACTCAGCCGGTGAATGGTGGCAATGTTCAAGGGAAGCCAACCGCGCTGGCGTTTGAGGTCGCGACCGGTGAACTCAAGAAGAAGAAAGAGTTCGGCGAGACCGGCGACGTGTACGTCACCGACTTCGAGTGGCATCCCGACGGCTGCTGGCTGATCTCGACCAGCGGCAATCCGGGCCAAGGCAAATTCCTCTGCTGGCGCGTCGAAGACGAGCAGCCGCTGTTTGAAACAAAACTCTCGAACTGTCACGCCGTGCGACCGCATCCGTCGGGCAAGTGGCTCGCGCTGCTGACGACCAACGCCAACAGCAACGGCAACGGCAAAGTCGTGGACAAAGACGGCCAGTACCGAGGCAACTCGTCGCCGCTGGTCGTGATGACGTTTCCTGGATGACGCCCGGCCGAACAAACACAAGATTTAACGATGCTCAACCTCACTGACTCAAATCGAACCGCTGAACTCTCTCGTCGCCACTTGCTGCAAGTCGGTGGGCTGGGGCTGATGGGATTGTCGCTGCCGAAAATGCTCGCGGCTCGCGAGGCGGCGGGGTCGGGAGACCGGCGCCGAGCGCAGACGCTCACTCCGAACGCCGATCACTGCGTGATCCTGTTTCTGAACGGCGGGCCGAGTCATCTCGATATGTGGGACATGAAGCCGGAGGCGGCGGATGGGATTCGGGGGGAGTTCTCGCCGATTCCGACGTCGCTGCCGGGTTACTTTGTCAGCGATCAGATGCCGAAGCTCGCGCGGCAGATGCACCGGGCGACGGTCGTGAGGTCGATGCATCACGGAGTCAACAACGCTCACGCGGCGGCGGTGTACGCGGCGATGACCGGGCATGACCGAGGCGAGATCGGCGGCGGGACTCGGCCGACCGACTACCCGACTCCGGGGAGCGTGCTGGCGATGGTGCGGCCGCCGGATCGGCCGATCGTTTCGCAAGTGCATCTGCCGTACATCACGGCCGAAGGAGCGGGCGGGCCGCCTCAGCCGGGGTTCTTCGCGGGGATTCTCGGCCGCTCGCGCGATCCGCTGTTTGTGCTCCGCGATCCGAACGCGCCGGAGTTCGCGATTCCCGAACTGACGCTGCTGGCCGATGTCTCGACCGAGCGGCTCGCGCTGCGGCGGCGATTGTTCGAGACGGTCGATTCGCAGCTTCGCGAGCAAGCGGGCATCAACGCGGCCGACTCGATGACCGGCTTCCAGCAGCGAGCGTTGCAGTTGCTCACCTCCGAAAACACGCAGCGAGCGTTCCGGCTCTCCGACGAACCGGACGCCGT
>VGZH01000009.1 GCA_016872645.1 Planctomycetota bacterium
TACTGCTAATCAATGCGACGATTTGCGATGGTTTGCAACAGCCAGCCTTTTGCTGTAACACACGTAGCACAAAGGCATTTTGGCTGAAAACTCAAGCAGCCATTCCGCAAACTACGGAACCGAAGGGGTCATGTCACTGCTGGCGTCCGAGTTTGAAGCGATCCAGCCCGCCACGCCGCTCACGCCCTGACCAGCATCCGCCTCGCCGCCCTCAACCTTGCTCGCCGACTCCACCAATCCGTCGGCTCCCTCTGCCGAGAACACGCCCTCGAACCCCACCTCTTGTTGAACAGACTACGCATCTTCAAAAAATAGCCAGCCGTGACTTGCCGGTACCCGCGTTCTTGGCGAACGCGGACACGGTCAATCACCTTACACTTCAAAACTCAGTCACGACTTCTCGATTGGATTTGGTTCCAATAGCTCGCCAAGTCGAGAGGCTAATCGTCGAATTGATGAATCGCGTGGCCCCATCGGCCATCAGCGTGTGAACTCCACCCGCGTGAAAACTGCGGGCCGCGAAGTATCCCGGATATGACCACAATTCACATTCGTGGTTGCTTTGAGCGACGTCATTGGGGCGAAACGATGTCGTGTAGGTCCACGATTGATTCGAAACGGCCATAAACCACGAATAACCCCGCCCAACGGTTCCGCCGGATCCTCCAGAAGCACTCCAATTGTTTGTCACTGGGGGGTCAGCACCTGCCTGACAGGCGGAATAATTACCAGCATTTCCTTCATAGCGATAAACCCACGGTTCATTAATTTTGCATTCGGAAACAATCATCGTCGAGGAAGTACCATCCCTCACCTCGGAGATTCGAGTATTGGAGTTGATGGACATGACATTTTGCTTTGAGAGACCGTCATCGGTATTCCCCAAGCACGTCACATAGTTCGTCGGAGCATAGGCCACCGAAGAACCAACCATCTTTCCATCGGTCGGGCAGATGTATCCCGCAATGCGCGTTCTCATGATTGTCGCATGGGCTGCGGCATCACCGGGATAAAGTTTCCAGTTGATTTTCTTCGAGGTTTCCGACTGATCCAAAAAGGGCAGAATCCGAGCCTGCCAGCTCAACATGCTGGTGGCCCATGAGCCACCGGCAAAAGTGAAGTCCCGAACGGAGCCCGGCGGGAACGATTGGGACTGATCAATATAGTTGTGAATCGCCAAGCCGATTTGCTTGAGGTTGTTCTTGCACTGACTGCGCCGCGCTGCCTCGCGAGCTTGTTGCACGGCCGGGAGCAACAAGGCAATCAAGACCGCAATGATGGCAATTACCACGAGCAATTCGATCAATGTGAATCCGGCTTGTTGTTTTGGGGAAAGGCTCTTCACAACAGATCTCCGAAAGATGAAACGAACCAAAACAATGACGTTGGCCGCGTGATCTCAGTTACCGACCGCGGGGGGCTGACGGCGCGGAGACTCGCGGCTTTACTCCTGTCTCCAGATCGAAATTCTGATTGGTATTTTCCCCTGCCTTCAACGTCACCTTTAACGTTGTTTCGGCGTTGTATTTCTCGGGAATGTATTGCTCGACTTCTTTCATCGGTGTTGCTGGCGTGTTGTTCAGAGTTTCCGCCGGGGCGACCGTTTTGCCTGTCTCTCGTGTTCCAAATATCGCAACCACGTATTGCCCTTCGACCAGTCCAGCAGAGCGGGGGATTTCATAGGTTCCGTCCTTGATCTGTGAACCAATCGTTCTGGCATCGTTTACATCGACGGGATCAAATCGAATCGACCCTGTGGCGACGGCTTCGCCAGCGTACTTGACGGTTCCACTGGCCGATGCCGGAGGACGCTTGCTTCCACAGCCCACCAAGACTGCCAACAGTAATACCAACATCCAACGAGACATTTTGAATCGAAACCTCCGACACGCGTTTTGTTGCGATTCGGCATTACAATTCCGAGAGAGCATTCGGTCAATGTGGCTTGGGGAATTCTTCGTGTGGACCTTACGTCGGTTTACTTTGCTGCTGTTCGTGGTCGTGGCCGGAGGAGTGCTGTTTCGGCCGATTTCCTCGCCAGAGTGTTGGTACGAAATGTGTCGTGGCGGTGTGGTGCTCGATGGATTTCTTCGGCCATCGCATCGGTTATTAATCCAGGAGTCGTCGGCCGATGCGAATTGGTTGGGTGGTGTCCCGTTTGCCGTTTTGAATGCCTTGGGAGGAATTTCCGGGTTGATGAATCTCAAAGTACTCATCGGGGCATTCGTCGCGGCCCGATGCTGGAGATTGACTGGTTGTTCCCGATCACCTCAAACCTGTTGCTGGCTGTGCTTGGCATTGTTGGCCAACCTGGCGAACTGGGACGTTACGGCCTCGCTTTGGGATGTGATCGGACTCGTGTTGCTGTTTGAGTGTCTACAAAAAGACCGGACTCCCGGTTGGCGAGAGTTCGTGGTTCTTTGGATCTGGGCTCAGTTGGGGACGCTGGTGGTTGTCGGACTGGCGACGTGGTGCCTAGTTCGTATTTTCGAGCCATTCGATCCGACGATCGGGGGACAGATTCTGCTTCGTGATCGCTGGCGTTGGGGAACATTGGCCATTGTCGTGTGCCAATTGACGCCGCGTGGAGTTCATACGCTTTTGGATTCACTACGGCTGGCCGTCCCACGACTGTTTGAGGACGGCTCAATGCTGGCTGAAACAGAATGGCGTCCATTGTTCTTGGCGAATTGGGACGTTTCGCATCTCGGCTTTCTCATTTTGGCCGGAAGCTCAATCGGCGTGGCGAGCCGGAGACCGATGTCGTTTCCACGAATCGTCCTAGTTTTGTTGGCGTCAGGAATGGGACTGCTGTGCCAACGGCATATCGGCATTGCCAGCATCTGGTTGCTGATGTTGTTGACATGCCAAACGCAACATGGAGTTTTGAGTCCAATTCAGCTCTCGTCGAGTCGGCCACGCATCATTGATTCCGCCTGGGGATTGGCGATGACCGTATTGGCAATCGTGTCCTGGTGGCCGATTGAGGGACGACGACCAGGTTGGGGACTTGATCCGCGAGTTGATGAGAGGTTGCTTGGGGACGCGATCTCAACGACTTCTTGGAAAGGGACCATTTGGGCAGACGACATTCTGAGTGCCGGAATGTCGCTGTGGGTGACAAATCAACGAGTCCGCGTGCATGACATCCCCGAGCGGGCATTGCTCGGCGGACGGTTGACGGAGTTTGTCCGCTTGAGGCGCGATCTCGAACAAGGCCGCCTGATGGCCTATCGCCGCGAGGATCAATCTGCCGGTGGTTGGTGGCTTCCGCTGCGGGATCGCGACACGGACTTAATAGTTGTCGGCGCGGAACGGACCCAACTCATACGCAGTCTCGAACCAACTCTTTGGAAGCCGTTGTCGTTGGATTCCCCTGTCTTGCCGTTCGGAAAATCGGGGGAACACGATGTCTCACACCGAATTGTGGACGTGCTGCGACAGCGCGACTTCGTGGAGAACCAAAACTGGTCACCCAGTCTGCTTGGCGCCGCTGGTAACGATCGATGTTGGGATGTTTGGGGGGTGCTGCGTGTCTCAGCCAATGTCGAACAAGAATTGCGACAAGCGCGAGTCCTTCAAGCTTTTCAATTGCCGCGCGCGGGATTGCGTTTGGTGGAGTCGGCCATGCGAACATCGTCCTGGCGATCTCTGGCAGTTGAAGCGACGAAATGTCGGCGAGAACTCGACTTCGATCTGACCGCTCACCCTGGTCCCAGCGTAGCGGACTTAAAACTCCAATCGCCCGATCTGAAACGTTGCGGTGCGTGCCATGCCGAGCAGACGAAGCACTTTGGCGATGCCGGCCATCACAACACTCTTCGACCACTTGATCGCGAACGTGCTTCGGAGGTTTTCGGTCCCACAACGTTGACGGACCCCGTCGAGGTGTCGGACGTCCGAATGTCGTGGAAGGACGACACCAGCCAATGTGTGTCGTCGTCCCGTCAGATCGAGCGGGGCATTCCGCTGCAATGGCTGTTTGGTTCGGGGCGACATGCACGCACGCCGGTCAGCCTGTGGATCAACTCGGACGGACGCGCGGAAGTTCTGGAGCATCGTCTGTCGTGGTATCCACCTCACCAATGGAGCACAACTTTGGGTCTGAAGGAGACGACGTTCGGAACCTCGCCCGCCACGGGATTCCCCGGAAAAGACGTGCGACGTTCGCTTGAGTCATTAGGCAAGATTCACGACCCCGCCGCGACTCGCGATTGCTTTGGATGTCACACCACGCGGTCACCAATTTCCGACGATCAACGGTTCGTTAATGACCAACCTGTTGTTTTGGGCGTTTCCTGCGATCGCTGTCATCCCGGCAGTGCTGATCATGCTCAACACCAAGACCATGGATCGGCGATTCGGCCATTCGACAATTGGCAATCGCTTTCGCCATTGGAATCGGTCAATCGCTGCGGCGAGTGTCATCGACGGGCGGACCACTTCACGCCCGACGAATTAAATCCCGACAATCCGTTGTTGCTTAGATTCGCTTCCGTCGGACTGGTGCAAAGTGCCTGTTTCCGCCGACAGACATCCACACCTTCAAAGCCGACGTCTCGCTCCCAACGCAATCGTTTCGACTGCATCACCTGCCATGACCCACATAGGCCCCTGGAAACTGATGCCGCTGTTTATGCGGCGCGATGTGCCGATTGTCACTCCGCCGATGCGCCACGGTGTTCGCAACAGCCCAATGATTCCAACTGCCTGCCCTGCCACATGCCGAAAGTCGAAGTTCAACCTCCATTACGGTTCACAGACCATTGGATTCGAGTCAGAAAGTCTCCGTGAATCGTATTTCAACTCAGGGCTCTAAGTGTGCCTGGCCATTCGCCACCGATTTTTTGGAGTGCCCCCCGTTTTTGTGCGCGCCGAGAAGCGTAAATTGCGAACGAGTCCTCAACGCCGTGACCGAGTTCATCGACCACCACAAAGACTTGAAGGGCAAGTCCCGACTGTCTTATGCCTTATGCGCTCCTGGGCGACGGAATGGACCTGAAAACCCACACGCACAAACTGATTCAAGGGAACGCTGCGGCAGTCTGAATTCTTCGACTGACTTGATCGCGAATTCGGTGCGCAGAGAATCACCGCACGCGGGCTGTCGTTGTGGGTTGCAAACCGCCAACGGCTGAAATGGCAAGCAGCGGAACGATCCCTAATTCGTTCGGCCGACTTGCTGACTTTCGACACGCAGTTCACAGCCGATCCCGGGCCTCTACGCTGCCGGCGAGCTGACAGGTTTGGCGGAGATCAATGCCAAAGCCGCGCTCGAACGAACATTAGCCCTCCCAAGCTTTTTGCGTATATGCTGCTTTTTTACCCTGTAACAACGATTTTTCGACATGGGGTAGACCGCGACTGCCAAAACCGGCTGGAAGTACCTTGGGCGTTTTTTTGCCCGATACCCACCACGGCATCGACACGTCATTCGCATTCGACTTCGATGAGTTGCTGAGCGGACAGTCGTGATCGCGTTACTTGTCGGAGGCGAACTCGGAGAAGAAACCCTCCCACAAACGCTTTTCGCGTGCGGTCGAGGGATAGACGACTTCCAGCAGGAGATCGCGGCGTAGGAGATGGTCTTCAAGCTGGATCGTCTCCAAGCGGCTGAGGTCTTCTCTGCCCAATTTCCAAAGCAGCCACGCCAGAACGCTCGGCGTTTCGGCTGGTTTCACGGTCGCCTCCAAATGGTCGCGTGCCCATTTCAGAGCGTCGGTCAAATTGCAGTCCCATGCGGTGACTCGTTGAGCCAGTTCGATGAGTTCTCGCCGCTCGTCATCCGTGTGTCGGATGACGACCCCTTCGTTGACGATCTCGATTTCCTCGCCGTCGTCGTCTTGATCGGACATCGTTTGCGACACGGCTGCGCCTTTCGGCCGAAACTTGCTCAACATCGCGTCCCACGATTTGCGACGAGCAACCTCTTTGCTGTGCCCCGCCGCCCTCAAACGTCGCCGCTCGGTCTCCCGGTACTCGCTGGCGGTTGGCCAGCGTCCTTCTGCCCGCAATCGCTGGTAATCCCTCAACTCCTTCTCGGTCATGTCGCCCTCCTTCAAAAAATTGATCCCAAAAAAATTTGGAAACACTGCGCGGGATTAGCCACCTACTGGAGACGCCGCGACCGGGTGGGGGTCTGGGCAAAAATCCGTCCGGCGAAATCTCTGCGCCCTCAATTCGTCAACGCCTTCGCCAGCGCCGCCGGTTCGTCCGCCGCCAGCTTGGCCAGCACTTCGGCGACATCTTGGCCGCTCGTTGGATCGGATGCCGTAGCGACGCTCACCGACGCCTCGTTGATCGCTCCAGGAATGCAGCATCATCGCGACACCCTGCTTTCGTGGGCGGCGGCAACCGAGTGCGGATGCTCACCGCAGTCAGCATCCAAGGCGGCGAGAATCATCCGCTTGACAACCGCCGACAACAGCGGCCACGCGCTCACCAGCCGAGCCAAATCGGGGTCTGTTTCATCAGCCGACATCAGCCGTTCGCAGCCGGTTTCCGCCATCTCCGTTGCAACCATTTGTGCAACCACACTCGAAATATCTGCGTTTTTACGGCGTTTACGACGGTCTACGAAACCGAAGGGGTTATCGCTTTATGGCCAAGCTTCATTTCGGAACCGGGCCGCGTAAGACGAATCACCGTCCCTTCTTCCTGGCGAACTTCAATGGTCTCGTTCGAGAACGAACCAAGCCATCGCTTGGAGGCGTTGGCCGCGCTCACCCAATGGAGCAATTGCAAGACAAGCCTCGTTGATCAAGTCGCGCGCCATCTGTCGGCTGCGGTCCACGCCGATCAGGCCAGGGTACGTCAGTTTGCCGAGACCCGCGTCCTTGCCGACTCCTTTGCCGAGCTTGTCCTCTAAACCGGTCACATCGAGCACGTCGTCGGCAATCTGAAAGGCCAAACCGATGCAGGTGCCGTAGTGATCGAGCATGCCGAGCGTCGCGACATCAGCTTGCGCGATGCGTCCCCCCATCGTCAGAGCCGAACGGATAAGTCGGCCGGTCTTCCGCCGATGAATCGACTGGAGGTGTTCGAACATTTTCGTGCCGCGATCGGTTTGGCTTTCGGCTTCGAGGTCCGCCACTTGACCACCGACCATTCCGCAGGCTCCGGCCGCGAACGCGAGGTCCGCGCAGCAGGCCGCTGCGACCGCAGTTGGACGGACGTCACGAGCGGTGACCTCGAACGCCAACGTCAGCAGTGCATCTCCCGCCAGAATTGCCAGTGCTTCACCGAAGACTTTGTGATTGGTCAGTCGACGCCGGCGGTAGTCATCGTCATCCATCGCTGGCAGGTCGTCGTGAATCAGCGAGTAGGTGTGAATCATCTCGAGGGCACACGCCGCTGGCACAGCCGCGTCGGAGTTGCCGCCACACGCCTCGCAAGCCATCAGCACTAACACCGGTCGCAAACGCTTGCCGCCGGCGAGCAGGCTGTACGACATCGCCTCGCGCAACCGTGGCGGACACTCGCCGCCGAGTCCACCGTCGGTCGTGAGGTACTTCGCCAATGCCTGCTCGACTTGCGTCTTCCAGCCGGACCATGACGCTTGCAATGAATCGGCACTGTCAGACATGAGGCAGACCTTTGTCGCCGCGTTTCGCCAGAACACGGGCAGCGAACCCAAGCCGGCGTTCTGGCGAAACGCGGCTACGAATTGTGACGTACTATTTGTCCGATTTCAGTTTGAACTTTACGTTGACCTTGCCCTTGTTGTCGGCCAACCGATTCCAAGCCTCTTCGCAGCGCAAGAAGAGCTGGCCTTCCCCGGGGGCGACAAAGACTCCGTCGGCGGGGATCGCGAATGGCTCGCTTAGTTCGTAATCGTTGAACAGCACTCCGACCAGTTGACCGGGTTTGAACCGGGACTCATAGTGCATGACGCTCGGTAATTCTTCGAGAGCCTCGGTTGCACTTTTGGATGCTCGCTTTGGTGTTGCGGCCTTGGAAGATTTTCCCGGCTTCTCGAGATCCGGCTTCGAAGCGGGCAACTCGGCACCGAACGGAGTGAATTCCGGGCCATCGGCCGACAGACTCCAAGTTCCTTCGGCGGAGATTTCGATCTCGTCGCCCGCTTTGACCTGTAATCGCGACGCTTGCCATCCGCGTTTGGCCTCGACAACACAAGTGACGGGCAATGCTGCTGTCACGGAGCGGAATTTCGTCTTCCAGTCCCAGGCGGTCAGCGTAACTTCGTAGCCCAGATCGAAGTTTTGCAGAAAGAACAAATACTCGAACGCAATCTCTTGAGACATCGAACCGTAAACGCGTTCGAACGTGGCGTCAGGTTGATCGGCCAGGATGCCCAGTCCCAGAGGACGGAATCGGTCAAAGTAATTCGGATTGTTCGCGAGCAGATGACAGAGCGCCCAACGCCAAGCATAGTTCTGCCATGAGTCGCCGGTCTGGTCGCGACCGTTGACAATCGCTCGAAGCGGCTTGGGTGGGACACTCCGCAAATACTTCACATTTTGGGGCAGGCAATGCACGCGAGACTCTCCCTCGCGCCAGCAGTGTCCCATCTCGGCCATCCCTTCGGCGTACCACGTTGGCCCCGCTCGGCCAAATGTCTGATGACAGTAGGCGTGGACCGCCTCGTGCTGCGGAACGCCTCGATCGGCGATCGCGTACACTCGCGACTTGGCGGCCAGCAACTGGCCCGTCTGTCGATTCACCGAACCGCGCGTGATCGTGAGTCCCGCCCGTTGCTCAATTGATTCACGACCAGGAGGCTCCAGCGAATCGGGAGGCCAGACCTCCAGATCACGCACCACGAACATCTCGATGGTCTGTTTGTTTGGCCTGCCCCAATACTTCGAAATCAACGCCAGCATAGTCTCCAATCGCTTGAGCAATTCATTGGCTTCCTCAGCGGGCAAGTCGGTATGCACCAGAAAATTCGCCGAACGATAGTCTCGTGGCCCACTCGACGGAGCGGAGTCCACCTTCTTGCCCTTTTCTTTGGCGTTCGACTTGGCGGACGTTTGACCTGACACAAAATCCGGCAAGGCGAGAATAGCCAAGACCGACAGAACCATCGCCAAGAGTTGACGAGCCGTCGCCGTTCGTGACCAGTTGTTGAATGGTGATGGGTTGATGCTCATTACTCTCAGCTTTCCGCGCAGCGACGGAGTTGTCGCGGGATACCAGAGTCGCGGGCCTTTCAACAGTTTGCAACGTCAATAGAATCCGGCCCACCGACAAGTTGAATTTCCCGCCAGAGGAGTTCCACCGAGTGTCCCCCGATTCGTTGCCGCGATTGATGTCGACCACCGCTGATATCGCCGAGTTGCGTCGCCGCGTCGCTGCGTCCCGGCATGCAGGCCAGCTTATCGGCTGCGTGCCAACGATGGGCGCGCTGCACGCCGGACACGTCAGTTTGATGCAACAAGCTCGTGCGGAATGTGACTTCGTCATTGCCACGCTGTTCGTGAATCCGACTCAGTTTGGGCCGAAGGAAGACCTGCAAAAATATCCTCGGCCGTTTGAGCTGGACTGCGACAAGTGCCGCGCGGCGGGAGTTGATCTGCTGTTTCATCCCGACGCTTTAACGATGTATCCGGCTGGGTTCGCGACATTTGTCGAGGTCGACGAGCTGACTGCCTCTTGGGAGGGAGCTGTCCGGCCGACTCATTTTCGAGGTGTGACAACAGTCGTGGCGAAGCTGCTGAATTTGACTCAGCCGGACAAGGCGTACTTCGGTCAGAAGGATTTTCAGCAGCAAGCGATCATCCGTCGTATGTGCCGCGACCTCGACATGCCGACTCAGATCGTCACATGTCCCACGGTGCGTGACCCTGATGGATTGGCGCTAAGCAGTCGTAATGCCTACCTCAACCCCAGCGAACGAGCGTCGGGGCTGTCGCTGCATCGAGCGTTGTGCTTGGCTCGCGCGAAGGTGCGGGCAGGCGAGACAAACCTCGCGGCGATTCGTCTGGCCATGCGAGCGGAAATGGAACAGACTCCCGGCGTCGCCGCCGATTACGCGACGATCGCCGATCCAGACTCATTGGTCGAATTGAACGAACCGCAATCGCGCATGGTCGCGCTGGTGGCAGCTCGCGTGGGACCGACTCGGTTGATCGACAACTTGTTGATTCCCTGACCGCCAACGGAGTAGTTCATGCGGCCGATTTTGTTCCGCATTCCGCTCAATGAATCGATCGACCTGGGACCACTCGGCAAACTGCCGGTGTTCGGTATCGGGTTGCTGCTCGGCGTGTGGCTGGCGGTCGGATTATTCTTTTGGTTTCGCGCACGTCGCGCCGGAGGCACTACGCCGTTGGCCGGCGACTTCGTGACCTTCGGTCTGGGCGGTGCCGCGATCGTGCTCGCACCGAGCATTGCCGCTCGATTCGGTCCGAATCCAGGAATTCCGATTTTTGGCTACGGGCTGATGATGTGCCTGGGCTTTGTCTCTGCAACTTTGTTGGCCGCGCGTCGAGCGACCAAGGTCGGCTTTCCTCCCGAGACGATTTGGGATCTGACGTTTTTGTTTCTGGTCTCCGGAGTCGGTGGAGCGAGACTGTTCTATTTAATCCAACATGGCGATCGAGTTTTTGCCAACTGCCGGTCCGCATTCGACTATTTGAAGGCCGCAGTCAATCTGCCGGACGGCGGCTTGGTGTTGTACGGTGGCTTGATTGCCGGAGCGGTTGTCTATTGGCGGTTCTGCCGCTCGCGAAAGTTGGAAGCCTGGAAACTCGGCGACCTGATCGTGCCGTCTGTGTTTTTGGGAATCGCGTTTGGGCGGCTCGGCTGTTTCTTTTACGGCTGTTGCTTCGGCGATCGATGTGAACTGCCGTGGGCGGTTGAGTTTCCAGTAGACAGCGTGCCCTTTAAAGCTCAGTTGCAGCGTGGATTCTTGCCGGACGATGCGGCGGCCAGTCTGCCGATTCATCCGACTCAGCTTTACAGCGTCATCGACGGGTTGCTGCTGTGTTTGTTGACACTGGCGTACTACCCGATTCGAACACGCGATGGTTCCGTCGTCACGCTCGCGTTGCTGACTTATCCCGTGACGCGGTTTTTCATCGAGCGTCTGCGTGGGGACGAAATGGGGCAGTTCGGGACGTCGCTGACGATCGCGCAGTGGATCAGTTTGGCGATGTTCGCAGGAGGAATCGGGCTGGCCACGATGCGTCCACCGCTGCTGAGACGGTCGCCGGGTTGATCGTCAGACGCGGAGTTGGCATCCTGCTCTGCGGAAATCCTCTATTCGCCAGTAGGACGCACGCCTCATCTTGGACGAACTTCGCGCCGAACGCAGTGACCAGGAATTGATCGCCGCCGCTCTGGCACGCGACACGTCGGCCTTTGGCGAGTTGGTCGCACGCTACCAGAACCGACTGTACGGCGCACTGGTCCACATGATCGGCTCGGCGGAAGACGCGAAAGACATCTCTCAAGAAGCCTTCGTGCTGGCGTTTCAAAAGCTGGCGACATTTCGCGGCGACTCCCAGTTCTACTCATGGTTATTCCGCATCGCGATGAACGCCTCAGTCAACTTTCGCCGCAAGAATCGTTCGCTGGGTGCGTCGATCGAAGCCACGAAAGAACGAATCGGGATCGAACCCACGGATTCGCGCCGCGATACGCAACCCGATCAACCGATGGAGCAGTCCGAACGGCAGCACATCGTCCGCGAGGCTCTGTCACAAATGACCGAAGAGTTCCGTATCCCGCTGGTCATGGCCGAGATGGAAGAAATGAAGTACGAGGAGATTGCCGACCTGCTGAAGTGTCCGATCGGCACGGTCCGCAGCCGCATCCACCGCGGCCGCGAGGAACTCCGCGAAAAACTGCGGCGGCTGCTGAAGGACGAAGAAGAGTTCTAGAAGCATTCATTCAACCTTGCGCGACGCGCCAGCGAGTGGCCCGAACGCCGACGAAACGACCACTCGCTGGCACGTCGTGCTGGTTCTGAAACGGTCGGTCGGTCGAACGCCGACGACCATGCAGACGGAAGACCACGCGTTGTCGTCCAGTCTACTTTCGTGTCGCGTCCAAATAGGACGCTCGCAACAGCAGTTGCATCTCAACAAACTGAATGCGCCGCAACAGCGAGATCTGCGTCCCCTCCCCCTCTCGCAGAGCCGATTCGCACCAATCGACGAAGGCGCACGCATTCCAAAACTTTGGAGTGCCGAGTTTTTCTCGCCAACGACGCGCGGACTGCGAGCCATCGGCCACGATCAACTCATCGGCCCGGCGAGCGAGTTCGGGAAACATCGGGTGTTGACCGACTCGACGAAACCAGTATTTCGAATTGCCGTAGTCAGGCTCCTGGCGATGCATGATCGCGTGCCAGTAATTGCCACAGCGATGACGACCTTGATCCTCGATCGACTGCGAGTGCCGATGACTTGTCTCCGCATCGCCATGCAACAACCACAATCCGGCGAGCACCGCCGTGGCGTCGACCGGAGACACGACTGTGCCACACACGTCGCTCAGCCTGGCCAAGCGCAGTTCATTGAACAGCCACTCCAACTCGCGGCGCGGCGGCGAAGACAACAAGTCCGGCAAGCCACGCTCATCGAGGTCCGCAGCCTGAGCCCTCGCTTGCGCGGAAGTCCACTCGAGAGGAACCGTCCGCACTTCCAGTCCGGAATGGCTTTTGGCAAGTTTCATCAGCGACCATTGCGGAAATGAGCTCGCGATGCTGCTGGGCATTTGCTCGGCAAGTCGCGACGGATCAAAGCCGCGCGGAAACGATTGACAGCAGGCAGCCGGCGGACGAATCGCCAAGGATGCCAAGCGATTTGGCAGCGCCGTCCAAACTTCCGCGAACAGCCGCGTGAACCAGTAGTCACCGAAAACAATGACGATCCCTGTCGAATCGTTCCGCTTGCGGAGGGTCTCATGGATGTCTTTCCGAGCGGAATCCGTCAACCGCGCTCCCGCCGGGACGGCCGCCAATGAACCGTCCAGGTCCACGCCTGCCCTGGGGACTTCTTCCTTGCCCGATGTCTGGTCCAACGGCATTTTTTGCCTCTCAGAAATGCTTATGAAAACTATTGGCCGATCCACCAAAAGTCGTGTTGACCGGTTTTTGGGTAAGTCATATTGTCCGCCCGCCTTGGACGGAACGAACAAGAACGAAACGTCTGAGACAACACAATTCACAATCGCCTCCCGGAAGTAGCCAGAGTCCTTCGCCCCCCTGGGACCAGCTGCTTCCGGGATTTTTCTTTGCAGGCCGACGCAACTGGCTTCGCTTTCGCTACCAGTACGACGCGTGAGCGAGTTGTCAATTGATCGATCACTCGCTGGCGCTTCGTGCTAATCCAGATCGGCCAACTGGCTCGATCCATCCGATTTCGCGATGACGACCAATCCGGTCTCCGTGACTTGAAATCCTCGCTGGCGATCGTGCTCCAGGTCGTAGCCAATCTCCATCCCTTCGGGGACTTGCACTCCTTTGTCGAGGATCGCTCGACGAACGCGAGCGTGACGGCCGATGGTCACGTTGCTCAGAAGGATCGACTCGCGGACGTCGGCATAGCTGTTGATCCGCACGTTAGGGGAGAGAACCGAACGCTCGACACGTCCACCCGACACGATGCAGCCCTGGCTGATCAGACTGTCGAGAGCGAGTCCCGCTCGCGGCTGATTTTCGTACATGTCGGCAAAGACGAATTTCGGCGGCGGCAACGGAGCGTGGTACGTACGGATCGGCCACGAGGTGTCGTACAAATTGAACGGCGGCTGAACCGCGATCAGGTCCATGTTCGCCTCGAACAGCGCTTCCAGCGTGCCGACGTCACGCCAGTACTGTGCCTGATTCGTGTCCCGGTCACGGAATGGAAACGCTCGCACGCGACGCGTCTGCACGACGGAGGGGATAATGTTCTTGCCGAAATCGTGGGCGCTGTTCTGATTGGTTTCGTCGTTGCAAAGCTGCTCGAACAGAAACTTCGTGTTGAAGACGTAAATCCCCATCGACGCCAAGCAGCGACTCGGATCGCCGGGAATCGGGTTGGGAGCGGCTGGCTTCTCACGGAAGTTGACGATCCTGCGATCCGAATCGATCTGCATCACGCCGAACTGATTGCCTTCTTTGAGATCCACCGGCAAGCAGCCGATCGTCAGATCCGCTCCCGATTCGATGTGATCGCGGAGCATCTCGGAATAATCCATCTTGTAGATGTGATCGCCGGAAAGGATCAGCACGTACTTCGAGTGGGTCTTCTCGATCGAGTAAATGTTCTGATAAACCGCGTTGGCCGTTCCGGAATACCACTGCTCGCCGATCCGCTGCTGGGGCGGCAGGATGTCGATGAATTCATCCAGTTCTCGACACAGAAACCGCCACGCCAAATTGATGTGCCGGTCGAGGCTGGCCGCCTTGTACTGGGTCAGCACCAGAATCCGTCGCAGCCCGCTGTTGACGCAGTTCGACAGCGTGAAATCAACGATGCGATAGCAGCCTCCAAAGGGAACCGCCGGCTTGGCGCGATCACGAGTCAGCGGCATCAGCCGCTCTCCCTTGCCTCCCGCCAGCAGTAACGTCACGACATCTCGCATCCGTAGCCCTTTTCCCGTGAGTGGCTCCAAGCGTTGCACGAGAATTATGGAGACTTCGTCCGCCGGAGCAATTCACTCACGGCTCGTTTGCCGACACCCGCGCCGTTCGCCTATTGTTCGCGCTGCGTAGGCCAGTCTTTCCAGGCTGACCTGAGCGCTTACCAAAACGTCGATTGCGCAGCCCTTCAGCCTGGAAAGGCTGACCCACGAGGAGTCTCCAGTGTCTGATCATCTCGAACATGTCGTCATCATCGGATCCGGCCCCGCCGGCTGGGCCGCTGCGATTTATGCCGCACGAGCCAGTCTCAACCCGCTCTGTATCGAAGGGGCGATGACGGAAGAGAACCGCATCAAGGGAACGTTGCCGAAAGGCCAGCTCGCGCTGACTAGCGAAGTCGAAAACTATCCCGGCTTCCCGGCCGGCAACTTGAACGAGTACCTCAAGACGGCGATCAGCGACGACCGCAAAATGATGCTCAACCCGGATGCCTCGCACGGCATCGACGGCCCGGACCTTGTCGAATTGATGCGGCAGCAAGCCACCAACTTCGGCACGCGAGTCATCACCGACGACGTCGTCAACATCGATTGCCGCCAGCATCCGTTCGTGTTGCAGACGCTCGAAGGCCAAACGATCCGAGCGTTGTCCGTCATCATCGCCACTGGTGCACGAGCCAATTACCTCGGCCTGGAAAGTGAAGACCGCTTCAAGAATCGCGGTGTCTCGGCCTGTGCCGTCTGCGATGGAGCGTTGCCGCGATTTCGCAACAAGCCGCTGGTTGTCGTCGGCGGCGGAGACAGCGCGATGGAAGAGGCCAGCTACCTCTCGAAGTTCGCCTCGAAGATTTTCCTTGTCCATCGCCGTGATGCCTTTCGAGCCAGCAAGATCATGGGGGAGCGAGTCCTCAAGAATCCGAAGATCGAAGTGAAATGGAACTCGACCGTCACCGAAGTCCTCGGCGACGATAAGGCCGGCGTCACCGGAGTCCGCCTGCAAAGCACGGTCGATTCGTCGCAGACCGAGCAACTCGATTGCTCCGGCTACTTCTGTGCGATCGGTCACACGCCAAATACCGACTTCTTAAAAGGCCAACTCAAACTGACCGACAAAAAATACATCGTCTGGACGACTCCGCAGCGCACCTACTCCAGCGTCGAAGGAGTCTTCGCGGCCGGTGACGTGGCTGACGATTATTACCGCCAAGCCATCACCGCCGCCGGTTCCGGCTGCCAAGCCGCTCTTGACGCCGAACGCTGGCTCGCCGCCAAGGGGTTTGAGTGAGGCTGTCAGTGGTCCGTAGTCCGTGGTTGCCACTTCACGGACCACTGATCACTCATCACTGCCAAAGGACATTGGGATGCTCACGAAAGAAGGCTGCCTGACTCGTTGCGCTCGACTGTGGAACGTCGTGCCCAAAGACGTCGAATGGCTGCTGATCGCCGATCCCCGGCACGTCAAATATCTCGCGAACTTTTGGATTCCGCCATTCAGCTTCTCCGGCGGCGAGCGGGCGTTGCTGCTGCTCGAACGAGATGGCAAAGCGACACTGCTCGGCGACAATTTTTCGTTGAAGTCGGGAGTCGGTGAGGCGTTCGTTGACGAAGAGGTGATCGAAAAGTGGTACGACCATCAGCACTCAGTGGCAAATCGCGATCACGTTTTGTTCCGCGCCTTGCTGCAAGTCGCCGGCAAGCTGCGTGGACGCAAGGGGGCCATCGAATCGGAATGGCTGCCAGTCGGAGCACGAGACGCGCTCGGAGTCGGTGACGCCGAGTTGGTTCCCGCCGCAGTTGGTTCTTTGATCCGAAACCTGCGTCGTCAAAAAGAACCGGACGAGATCGCGCTGATGGAACAGTGCATGCGGGCCACGGAAGCCGGCCAAGCGTGGGCTCGCGAAAATGTTCGCGCCGGGATGACCGAGTTGGACGTCTTTCGCGGCGTGCAATCGACCGCTCTCCAAGCGGCTGGCCGGGCCGGTTTGATCTACGGTGACTTTCGAGTCACCAGCGGCGCGTCCCCGAAAGCCGGTGGATTGCCAACTCAGCATGTCCTGCAAAACGGCGAGCTGTTCATCCTCGATTACTCGGTCGTGCTCGAAGGCTATCGCAGTGATTTTACGAACGTGATCGCGGTCGGCACTCCGTCGCTGGAGCAACGCGAAGTCTTCGCGGTCTGTCAGCGAGCGATGGCCGCTGCCGAAAAAACTTTGAGGGCGAGTGCTCGCGCGGCCGACGTGTATGCCGCCGCGAGCGCTCAATACAAGCCGTCGTCGTTTGTCGCGAAGGGCTATGACCACCTGACGCATCATGCCGGCCACGGCATTGGTCTCGCACACCCCGAACCGCCGATCCTCGTCCCGCAATCGGACGATGTGTTAGTGGCCGGGGACGTCGTGACGCTCGAACCGGGCCTGTACGTGGACGGCGTTGGCGGAGTTCGCATCGAACACAATTACCTCATCACCGAAACCGGCTACCGCCGACTCAGCCACCACACGATCGCGTTGGACTAATTGGAAGTGCGGTGTGTCAGCACCGCCGTGAATTTTTGGAGCAACGGAAAGCGGCGATGCCCTGCCGCACTCCAAAGGGGAAAACATGCTCGACCTGCAATTTGTCTGTGACAATCTTGAAGCCGTCGAAACGAACTGCCGCAATCGTGGAGTGGTTGTTGATCTCAGCCAGCTCACTTCGCTGAGGGAACTGCGCAGCAAGTTGATCGTCGAAGGAGACAACCTGCGGCGTGAGCAGAAAGAAGTCTCAGCTCAGATTCCGACGACGAAGGATGCAGAAGCCAAGCAAAAGCTGATTGCCAAGGGCAAAGAACTCCGCGAAGCGATCACGGCGAACGAGAAGCAAGTCGCCGATGTTGAACCGCAGCTTCGCGAGGTGATGAGCGGCATCCCGAACATGACGCATCCGGATGCTCCGACAGGCGGGGAAGCAGACAGCAAGTGCCTGCGGATCGTTGGTGAGATCAAAAAGTATGACTTCAAGCCGCTCGATCACGTCGCGCTGGCCGAGAAACACGACCTCATCGACCTGGAGGCCGGAGCACGAGTCACCGGGCACGGCTTTTACTTCTTGAAGAACGAGGCGGTACTGCTCGAACTGGCGTTGATTCAGTACGCAGTCGAAAAGTTGCGAGCGGCCGGGTTCACTCTGCACACGACGCCGGACCTCGCGCGGCATGAGGTGCTTGAAGGAACCGGCTACATGCCGCGTGGGCCGGAGACACAGATTTATTCCGTGAACAACAGCGACCTCGCGCTTGTCGCGACGGCCGAGATCACGCTCGGCGGCATGTTGAAGGATCAGATTCTCGACGTCGAAAAGCTGCCGCTGAAGGTCGCCGGCATCTCGCACTGCTTTCGGACCGAGGCCGGCGCTCACGGCAAGGCGACGAAAGGGATCTATCGCGTGCATCAATTCACGAAGGTCGAGATGTTCGGCTTCACCGCACCGGATGTCGCCGAATCCGACAAGTTTCACCAACTCATCCTGAGTATTGAGGAAGGCATCTTCCAAGGCTTGGGGATTCCGTACCGAGTGCTCGACATCGCCAGCGGCGACCTGGGCGGACCGGCGTATCGCAAGTTCGACCTCGAAGCCTGGATGCCCGGCCGCGGCGCAGCGGGCGAGTGGGGCGAAATCACCTCCGCCTCCAACTGCACCGACTTCCAATCCCGCCGCCTCGGCATCCGCTGCAAGCTGCCCGATCGCAAAGGCACCTTCTTCGTCCACACCCTCAACGGCACCGCCGTCGCGATCACGCGAGCCATGATCGCCCTGCTGGAAAATCACCAGCAAGCGGATGGCAGCATCGTCATCCCGGAAGTGTTGCGGAAATGGATGGGGATTGAGCGGATTGGATGATCGGCCAATGTGGCTTGGGCGGCATGTCGCGGCTTGAATTGGCGAACGACGTGGATTACGCGACGGTTGGTTCCCATTTTCCTGGCACAATGGTGGCCTCATCTTCGCCGGGCCACGGGGGCATAGTGATCGCGACGGCCATGAGTGGTTCGTCCCCGAGCGCGCGGAATTGGAAATGCGTCTTCAGCGGGATCGTGAGACAAATGCCCGGTTCCAGGGAGACGATCTCTTCGCGGTCTGCTTGCTTGCGCCACATTTCGCCTCGGCCGGACAGGCAGAACCAAATCTCCTCGACGGTTCGATGAGTCACCGCTTTCGACGTTTGACCGGGTGACAAGTCAAAGTGAGCCATCCCGCCGCTGCTCAGTCCGAGCAGAATGCGCACACCCGATCCATCCGGGGCGATCACATCGGGCTGAACGGGCAATCGCATGGTGCTGAACTCTGTCATTGAACCGGGCCTTTGTCTGAAAATAAGTTTCGTTTGAAAACCACAGGTCGCGTCCCTCGAGTTACGAAATCGACATGACCGAAACAGAGTCCGATTCGGAATCGAACGCAATTTGCCTGGACTAGTTTCTGAATTTGAACTCGCTGGCGGAAACGGAAGGGCACCCCAAGTTCATGATTTCGAATGGGGAAGTTTGAGTGATCGGTGAAATGGAAACTCGTCGACGCCGAAAGCGGGTGGTCAATGACCTTGTCGAAGTTTGCGGTCTACGACTGACAGTGCCAAATGAAAAGTGAACAGGCAAGACGTCCGTTAGCGTTTTGATTTTGCACTTTGCGATTTTCCCCGAGCATTTTGCACTCATCAGTCATCGCTGTGTACTGCGTTCGGCTGATCGTGCGGAGCCGTGACGGCGACAATGGCTTGCGAGTGGCTTGACTGTCACCCGTCGAGCCGCAAAAGTTTGTTCCTCTTCGGCGTGCCGTTGTGAGCCACAGGGTCAGGTTTCGCGGTTCGTCGGTTGCGAGCAAACGGATTTGATTCGTCGGTGGTCGCGCAGATGAGAGCCTTCGTGGCTCGCAGGCTGGCTGGGAACTCAGCCTGAGCGACGCCGCCTCATGCGAAGTCGTTGGCGGAAACGTCGCGCGCTTCGTGGCCAGTCTGTCGGTCGTCGCCTGGCGGCCTCGCTGGCAGAATGAAGGAAACGGAATTCATGCTCGCGAGCCTGACCATGTTGTTGCTGATGGACCCCACCGTCGGCCTGCAGCCGCAGTATTTTTCGGCCAATCTGCCCACGCATTTCACCAGCTACACGCTGGCGTATCGAGAAGCTCAGCGATCCAAAAAGCCACTGCTGGTTGTACTGAATCCCGGTGAGGAAACTTCCGAAGTACCCGTGCATTTGGAGGACGTCCGCAAGACAGCGCAACGTCGCCAGCTGCTCGAACGGTTCGTGGTCGTTGAAGTCGACACTTCGACCGATCACGGCAAGGCGGTACACCAGCTGTTCGACAACAAACCGCTGCCGCATGTCGCGGTGATCGAACGCGATCAGCAATGGCAGGTCTTCCGCACCAGCCGAAAGCTGCAAGGGGAAGACTGGAACAGAATTCTGCAGACATTTCAGAACGGAGATCGTACGGCCTCGTTGAATCTCGACATTCAACTGCAGTGCGTCACCTGACTGTGACCGCACCGCTTGCCCGTGCGGCAAGCATTTTCTGACAGGCGTAAACACGGAGGAATCGTTGCGGAAGGAGTCTGCGACGGGTGAAAGGATTCACCGAAGGGGGCGGTTGCACGCCCCCTTTTTGTTGCGCGGATGGTTCGCGTGGGGGGATGTCGGCAATAGAATCTCGCCGGTTGCAGAGTGACTTGCGGCAGTGACGCAAGTCGTCGAACTCAGAGAGGGTGCGATGCGGATTTGTTGTCTCAGCCTTGGGGTCGCACTTATCGCGAGCGTGCTGGTGGTCAAGGCGGGCGAGCCGGACGCTACGCCCGTCGCTGCCAAGTCCGATCATTGGGCGTACCTGCCGCCGAGACAAACGAATCTGCCAGCCGTGCGTCAGCGACACTGGTGTCGCAACGCCATTGATTTTTTTGTGCTCAACCCAATCGAATGGGCAGGGTTGTCGCCGTCGCCGGTCGCCGAGAAGGCAAAACTCTTGCGCCGCGTCTCGCTCGATTTGATCGGCCTGCCACCAACGCTCGACGAACTGAATTCTTTTTTGACAGATGAGTCATTCGACGCATACGAACGAGCGGTCGATCGATTGCTGGCATCGCCGGCCTATGGCGAGCGGTGGGCGGCTCCGTGGCTGGATGCGGCGCGGTATGCGGACAGCAATGGCTTTCAGCGAGACGGGCACCGATCGGCCTGGGCCTTTCGGAATTGGGTGATCAAGGCGCTCAACGACGACATGCCGTTCGATCAATTCACGGTCGAGCAACTCGCGGGAGATCTGCTTCCGAACGCGACGCTGGAGCAACGCATCGCCACCGGCTTTCATCGCGGCACGACAGTCAACGTCGAGGCTGGCACGGATCAGGAAGAGAACCGCGTCAATCAGGTCTTCGATCGCGTGAACGTCACCGGCACGGTCTGGCTGGGAACGACATTGGAATGTTGCCAGTGCCACAATCACAAATACGATCCGTTCTCACAGGAAGAGTACTACCGGCTGTTCGCGTTCTTCAACAACACCGAGATCGAAACACGGGAGCAGTCGAAGGGGAGTGCGGCTCGCGACTTTTATGGCCCGTCGGTTCCATTGGACGACTCACCGGAGGCGCTTTTACGTCGCAAAGCCGCAAACGAGCGAATGCAGATTTTGACGGTCGCGTGCGAGCAACATGAGCAATCTCACGAGGCGGACTTCACTGCGTGGCAAACGTTGATGACCGATACCGTCCAAGCGGGCAATTCGTCGAAAGAACTTACTCCAGTTTTGGTGAAGATTCTCAAAACAGCGGAGGCTCGCAGAAATAAAAAGCAGCAACAGCAGTTGAAGGACTTCTTCTTTGACCGTGATGACGACTTGAAAGCGATGCGACAGGAGTTGGCTCGCGCAAAGCAGGAACTCGAGCAACTGAAACCGGCGACATCGCTGGTGATGGTCGAACGGCCCGAACCGCGCGAGACGCGACTGCTCAAGCGTGGCAACTTCGAGACCCCGGGTGATGTCGTCGAGGTTGGCACGCCGCGCGAATTACCGACATGGCAGGCAGAGTTGCCACGCAACCGGTTGGGGTTCGCTCGCTGGTTGGTCGGAGCAAACAACCCGCTGGTTGCACGAGTCACCGTCAATCGTTGGTGGGCGGAATTTTTCGGGCAAGGACTGCACGCAACGCCCGAAGATTTCGGAGTGATGTCGGAGGAACCGTTGCATCGCGAACTGCTCGATTGGTTGGCGGTGGAGTTTGTCCGCAGCGGCTGGTCGATGAAGCACGTCCATCGATTGATTGTCACGTCAGCGACGTATCGGCAAGAGTCTGTTGTTTCGACTGACCGCGATCCGGATAACCGACTGCTGGCTCGTGGTCCTCGGCAGCGATTGACGGCGGAGTTGATTCGGGATCAGGCGTTGGCGGTCAGCGGTTTGCTGGCTCGCAAGCTGGGTGGGCCGCCGGTTTATCCGCCTCAGCCGGCGGACATCTGGCGTGTGACGGGTGCGGTCGACAACAAGTATCCGACGTCGACGGGTGCGGATCGCTTTCGGCGCGGGGTTTACACGGTTTGGCGGCGCAGTTCGCCGTATCCGAGCTTCGTGAATTTCGACGCTCCTGATCGAGCGGCCTGCGTCGTCAAACGTCCGCGAACGAACACGCCATTGCAGGCGCTGACGCTGCTTAATGATCTGGTTTACGTTGAGGCGGCGGTCTCACTGGCGGAGTTGTTGCGAACAGACGACGTCGCCGCTGGCATCGATTCGGGATTTCGTCTGTGCCTGGCACGTTCGGCCAGCGGTGCGGAGACCGCGATCCTGTTCGAGTTGTGGAAGTCGGAACGAAGTCGTTTCGAGGCGAATCTGGATGAGGCCAAGCGAGTGCTTGGGGCGAAGGCCACGGGAGTCAGTGCTCGCGATCTGCCGGCGTGGGCGGCTTGGGTTTCGGTGACGAATGCATTGCTCAATCTCGACGAGCTGATCACGAAAGGTTGAGATGTGTTGGAACGATCGTGGCGACCGCGTGTGCTAGTTCTGCCGATGGCGGCGGCGCTCATTGCAGGATTGGTGGCATTCAAACTGTCCCAACCACCGCAGCGACGTTCAACGTCGATGCTCGATGAGCGGCGGCCGGCTCCCAAATTCTTGGCGCTCGACAGCGACAACAAGCTTCTGAAGTTCGAACGATATCTCGGTCGCCAGGAGGTGTTGTTGATCTTCTTCGACGGCGAAGCGGGGGCCGATCGCGATCCCGTATTGCTGCGGGCGCGACAGCAGTACCCTGAACTCAAGCGTCGCGGTGTGCAGGTCGTAGGAGTCAGTGCCGCGATTCCGCAGTATAATCGGCAAGCGATGGAACGGGGCGGCCCGTTTCCGTTCACGCTGTTGTCCGATCCGGAGTTTCTGATTCATCAAATGTGGGGACGTTACGACGAGGACCGAATGGAAACTCGAACCGGAGCCTTCTGGATCGACCGCGCGGGGCAGGTGGCTTGGTCGGGCAAGTCTCCGCGACCTGAGGCGGACCTCGATCGTCTGCTGCCGCCGTTGAAAGAATCCTCTTCTTTAGAATTGAAGTGACATGTCAGAATCTGTTCCCGATCAATTCGCCGCCGGTTCGCAGCGTTTTGGAAATTCGCCGCGTGAGTTTTCCGGAACAAAGGTGATGCTTCTGGTCTTTGCACTCGCGATTGCGGCGTCGGCGAGCGTTTGGATCTTCTCGTATTACCACGCGAAGCCGTTTCAGCCGTTGCAGACTGCGATTCATCGTGCATTTCCGAAGGCGTACCCGCAAGTACAGGGGGGGCAACGGCGAATGCACCGGAACACGCCAAAAACTCTGCGGATCACCATGCAAGTCGGTTTCGATCCCGAACCTCCCGAAGCGGATCAGCAAGTCGAGGAAGTAATCGCCCGCCTGGAGGGATTGGCTCGGCAGCACCTCGAGTTTACGAGCTACGAGATCTTCGAAATTCACCTGGTGCGACGCGTACCGGAACACAAGGCCAAGATGCGAACGATCACGCGTGAGATTCCCCAGTCGGTCAAAGAGGCGCAGTGAATTATCCCGGCAGGAAGCCCCGTTCGCGAAGCTCTTGGACGTTGTCAGGCGCGCTGGCCATCACTCGCTCGGTCGTGTATCGCAGAAGTGCGACTCCGCCGAGTTTCGGTGGAGCAGTCAGGATCGCCACGCGGTCTTCGTCCTCAGCATCGAGCTGCTTGTTGAGTTTCTCGACAATCTCTTCGACGCTGTCGCTGACCAGTTTCTTCTCGGTGGAGGAATTGCGGATCTTCAGATTTGAAAATGCCGCCGTCCGGGCCATCAAGAATTGAACAAATTCTGACTCGTCATTTTCCTCGAAGAAGTCCTCGAACTCCGGCCGCATGTTGTCCGGCGTGATAATTAACGGGCGGCTGACTTTGACTTCACCCTTCGTGACGCTGACGGTCGCTCCCGGCTTCCGGCCGCCGCAGACCAAGAAGTACGGCAAGTCGGAGACGTCAAAGGTGAACAGCCCCTGCTGCACCGGGCGAGCGATCTCGACCGCATGCCAAGCTCTCATGAAGCGGGCTTCGTCGTCAAAAGGGTTGAACAACATCGTTCGTTTCCGTTGAGGATTCATCATCTCTGGCGACACCAATTGGGCCACAGGAGTCGACAGCAACACGCGATAGTTGAGTTGGACTGGTGTCATCTGACAAGCCCTCCTGAATGACTGCCCAGAATCTCCTGGCCCGCGATCTTGTGGCAGTGGCAGGCGTCAGCCGCAAAGTCCGTGCCCAGATCGAAGCGGCTCGGTCAGGTGTTTGACAAGAAAACGGTCCGTGCGGCATAGTTGTGATGTTCGACGAAACTGCGATGTTCGTGTGTCGTCGAGCAAGTCGATTGTTCAAGAGCTGCAAGTCGAGGAGAAATCACAGCATGAGCGGACCGATCGTTCGAACAGGCACGACCCCGGAATTCTGGAAGAATTGGGATCAGGTCTTCGGTGGAAAAAAGAAGAGCACGTCCTCCGCACCCCCGAAGGCTGCCAAAAAGAAGGCGACCAAAGCGGCCGCCACCCCCAAAAAAGCGGCAAAGAAGTCCGCCAAAAAGGCAGCAAAGAAAAAATAGGCTGGCACCTTTCGCCACAGATCAAACACGGATCAGAGTGTTTATTCGCCGTCCGAATTCCTGTTCGATCTGTGTCTGCTCTGTGGCTGAAACATTCCTGCGAGGAAAGCCCAACGCATCGTGGCCGAGCGTCGTTCCAAGTTGCTCGTCGTCGCAGCGGTCTGGCTTAGCTTTCTGCTTGTGTCGCTCATCTCTGCGCCGATCCCAGCGGTGAATGAGCCACACTACCTCGCGATGGCCAGGCACTCTTGGAGCCCGGCCTGGTGCGCGGACGATCTTTTCTTGTCGTCGTTTCCGGCACACCACGTTTTCTATTGGACGTTCGGCTGGCTGACACTGTGGTTCGACTTTGCGACCGTTGCGTTGATCGGACGAGCGATCAGCCTGTTGATGGTTGCCGCCAGTTGGACTGCACTAGCTCAGCGGCTGCAATGTGACGGCTCCGATCGACCGGCACCGTTTGGCTCAGCGATTCTTTCCGCGTGGCTGTTCCTGGGGCTGCAGGCGGTCGGCAATCTATCGGGTGAATGGCTGGTGGGAGGGTTCGAGGCGAAAGTGATCGCCTACGGATTCGTCCTTTGGGCGATCAGTGCCGCACTGGATGGAGGCATCATTGTCCCGGCGGCGCTCAGTGGAGCCGCGATCAGTTTTCATCCCTTGGTCGGTCTGTGGCATGTGATGTCCGTGATCATTGCGGAGATTGCTTTGCTGATTTCGCGGCGACAAGCCGGACGTGTTTTCCGTCTTCGCGCGATGGCCGTCTCATTCATCACTCTGTTGGCCTGTGCGGCACCTGGATTGAGACCCGCGCTCGAAATGTTGCGGCAGGCGAAACCTCGCGATGCGTTCGCCTCGAATTACATTCAAGTCTTTTACCGGCTGAAGCATCATCTCGATCCGATGGACTTCGGTTGGACACACTTTGCGAGTTACGGATTGTTGATGTCGGCGTGGCTGGGCGCGATGGTCTGGTTGAGTCGCCAACGACGAATCCGGGAGAAGGACCGCTGGTGGATCGGTTACGTTTTGGCGGCGGCACTCTTCGCGGCCTGTGGATTGCTCGCGGGGCTTGGACCGCGGCCGGCGGAGTTGATGGCGGGGTATCAGTGGCGAATGATCCTGCTGAAGTTCTATCCGTTCCGATTGTTCGACCTACTCTTACCCATCGCGTTCGCCCTCTTGCTGCCGAGGCTTGTCCAACAGCGGTGGCTGTGGGCAGTGGGAGTCGTGGGCCTGTACTGGGGACTGGTTTCCACGCACGTGTTTCCGCCGCGCAATCAGTTACCGGCAGCGATGCGAGCCGACTGGCGGGAGGTTTGTCGTTGGGTCGCGGCGAACACTCCGGCCAACACCGAATTCCACACCCCGTTCGAGGCTGAAGCCTTCAAGTGGTTCGCTCAGCGAGCGGAGTACGTCAATCTCAAGGACTGTCCCCAAGACGCCGCCGGCATCGTCGAGTGGAATCGGCGAATGAGACTGATCACCAAATGGAGCGAAAAGAGCTTTGCCGGTGACGAGACCTACTCGGCGGACGAACTGCGTGAGTTGGTCCGGCAAACTGGAGTCCGATTTGCGATCACACGGACGCGAGTAAGCTACGACGCAGACTTGCTGTACTCGAACGACAGCTACAAGATTCTGCGTTTACCGGAACCGGAATTGGTCGCTCCCCGATAATCATTTGCCCAATCGACATCATCACAGTCCTTGTCCGCTTGGAAGAAGGTAGCCGAAGGCCGGATGAGAGACTCAACAACCAGGAGACTACCGAATGCTCACGCGATGCACCTTGAGCCTCGTCATGAGTGCCCTGCTTTGGACGGCGGCAGAGGAAACGAAGTCCGCCGATTCAAAACCGACAACTGGCCGCGCGACACTGACCGGTGAGGTCTCGGGTAAGCCGATCACCGACGTGCCGCCGCCTGATCGCAAGGGAGAGGATTGGCCCTGTTTTCTCGGGACGCTTGGCACCGGGGTCAGCAAAGAAACGAACTGGCTGAAAAGCTGGCCGGAAGGAGGATTGACGACGGCCTGGTCGAAACGACTTGGCACGGGGTACAGCGCACCGTCAGTCATGGGAAATCGGCTAGTCGTAGTTCATCGACCGCGCGGCAACGAGGACATCATCGATTGCCTGCGAGCCGACAACGGCGATCCGCTTTGGCAGTTCAAATACGCGACCGAGTACGAGGACCGCTATGCCTACAACAATGGCCCGCGGTGTACGCCGCTGCTGACGAAGACTCGGGTCTTCACGTTCAATCCTGAAGGAAAACTCTTCTGCTTAGACCTCGTGACCGGCAAGCAGATCTGGGCCAGGGACTGCGGCCAGGACTTTCGCATCCCCGACGACGAGAACTTTTTTGGCGTCGGCTGTACTCCAATTCTCGAAGGCAACTTGCTAATCGTGCTCGTCGGCGGCCAGCCGAACTCTGGAGTTGTCGCGTTCAATGCCGAAACCGGTGACACCGTATGGCAGAGCGTCGGCAAGAAGACGTGGGACGGCGTCGACACTGGCGGTTCGATCAAACCGAAGTACGAATGGACGGGGACCGAATCGCTCTACAGCTACTCTTCACCGATCGCCGCGACGATTCATGGCAAGCGACATGTGTTGTGCTTGATGCGGCAAGGCTTGGTGTCACTCGATCCGACGGATGGCTCCGAGAATTTCAAGTTCTGGTTTCGGCCAAAAGAACGCGAGTCGGTCAATGCCGCTCGGCCGGTAGTGATTGGCGACAAGATCTTTCTTTCGGCCGCGTACAAGGCTGGCTCGGCATTACTGCAAGTCGAACCATCCGGCAAGAACTACTCAGTTCCTTGGCAGGACGCTCGCAACATGCTGAATCATTGGTCGACAACGATCCACGTCAACGGTTACCTCTACGGCTTCAGCGGCCGGCACGAAAATGAAGGAGAGCTGCGTTGCCTCGACCTCAAGACTGGTGACGTACTCTGGCAAACAACTGGCTACGAGGGGGATCTCACGAAGCTCACTCAAAGCCCAGTGACGGGCGAGATCAAAGACGGAGATGGGAAGACGATTCCGTTTCCGCTGCTCGGCCGCGGATCGAAGATTCAGATCGGCGACCGGTTCTTGATCCTCGGAGAACGAGGCACGCTCGCGCTGGCCAAGGTCAATTCGGAAAAGTACGAGGAGCTCGGCCGGATGTCGGTGGCCGGCATCAAGTACCCCGCTTGGGCCGCTCCGGTGCTGTCGCGCGGGCGAGTCTATCTGCGCAGCGAGACGCATCTCGTCTGCTTGGATTTGGCGGAGTAAAGTAGCCCTGCCGCTCCGCGACAGGGCTACGAACGGGCCTCCATCTCGTCCAACTTTTGCAGTCGGCGGTCGGCGTTGAACCTCGGCAGCGGCAGCGAGTTTGCCAGCCGCAGCGCATCGTCGATGCTGATTTCGTCGCGACGGATCGCTTCACCTCGAAAGATCGGCAGGCCGTGACGGCAAGCGATGATCTCTCGCCGAGTCCGGCCGCGCGGCGTGTCAGGCCACGGGCCATTGACTTCTCGCAGATCGAAGAAGCAGGGAACGATTGACTTCATATAGGCCCAATAGCCCGGATGGTCGGTCTGCAGAAACAACTTGCCACTCGGCACGAGTGCGCGATGCGAGAACGCCAGAAACTCCGGCGCGATGAGCCGGCGATGAATCTGTGCTGGGTCGTAAAACGGTTGCGGGTGATAGATGTGAATCTCTGCGACCGAGCCCGTGGCAACATGCTCAGCGAGCAGTTCTCGTCCACCGATGACAGCGAAGCGAATGTTGCTCAGCCCGCGTTGATTGCCTCGGCGAGTCGCGTAGCGGATCACGACCGGCAGAATGTCGACCCCCAGATGATCGCATCCCGGCCTCGCGATCGCGCTGCCGAGCGTCGATCGTCCGTTACCGCAGCCGATGTCGATGATGACCGGCGCTCGTCGACCGAACAGAGATTCCCAATCCAGCAAACCATCCGGCACTTTTTTGAGAGCGGTCTTTGCCCACTGCTCGGCCGGCAAGATCTGACCGGGAATCGGCACGCCGAACTCGCGTTCGATTTCACCAGGTTGCGGTTGTGGCTGTGGCATGAATGCTTCGGCACGGTTGAGTGACACATTCGACACGAACGCGGGGGGGCAACATAATCGCCGGTCGCCTTGTCCGCATCCCACGAGACCATCGATGAAACTCAAATGCTTGCCTGAGGATTTTCGAGTCATCGAGTTGACCGACCGACCGACTCATGGCCGGGGTTCGTTTGCCATTTACCGGCTGACCAAGCAATCGCTCGGCACGCCGGAGGCGATGGATACGATTTTGCGACGCTGGAATTTGGCTAGACAACAGGTCAGTTACGGGGGCTTGAAAGACCGGCACGCTGTCACCGAGCAATTTGTGACGATTAAGAACGGGCCACGAAGTGACTTGTCACAGACCAACCTCGAACTGAATTACCTCGGCCAAACTGAGCGGCCGTTCGACGCGGCGGATATTCGCGGCAATCGGTTCGAGATCGTGATGCGGTCGATGGCCGATGCCGAGCTTGCGAGCGCTCAGCAGGCTCTGAGCGATGTCGTGGCCAGCGGTGTGCCGAATTATTTCGACGATCAACGCTTCGGCTCGCTGGGGCAGTCAGGCGAGTTCATCGCCGTGCCGTGGTGCCGAGGGGATTACGAGCGAGCGTTGTGGCTGGCTCTGGCCGACCCGAACGAACACGATCGACCAGAGGATCGCAAGGAAAAGCAATTGCTCCGTGACCGTTGGGGGGACTGGCTTGGCCTGAAGACGGACATGCCGCGCGGCAGTCGGCGGAGCATCGTGACGTTTCTCGTCGATCACCCGACCGACTTTCGCCGGGCGCTGGCGTTGATGCGGAGCGACCTGCGTGGCTTGTGGCTGTCGGCGTTTCAAAGCGCGATCTGGAATCGGTTGCTCACCGAATCGCTGTGCGACCTTTGCCGTCCAGAGCAATTATTCGATGTCACGTTTGGCGAACGACCGTCGCCGTTCTATTGCTCGCTCGATGAAGATCAACGCCGCGAATTGCTCGAACTCCGCCTACCGCTGCCGTCGGCCCGGCTCAAATTAGAATCCGGCCCGCTATTCGACCGCCTGCACCGAGCACTCGCCGAATTTGCCCTCGAACCACGCACGATGCGCGTCAAATTTCCACGCGACGCCTTCTTTTCGAAAGGCCAGCGAGCTGCGATCTACGTCCCCGCAAATGTGCAGTATCAGGCCGATCGCGACGAACTGTACGAAGGCCACAACAAGATGGTCCTGGCGTTCGACTTGCCTCGTGGTTCCTACGCAACAATCCTGATCAAGCGATTGACAGAAATAGCCTGATTTCAGGTATTCCAGTCCGCTGCGGCGGATTGGGTGCCACGAGCATCGGAATTTTGTATGGAATTCGATTGCACCATTGACGCAACAGTTGAGGTAACACGTCAAACTGAAGTTGCTGAGGCATTGCACACAGTTTTCCTTGAGGGCATGCTGTGCCACCCATGCAATTAATTGTTCAGAAAAGAGGACTTTCGTGATGCCATCCAGAAAACGTGATACTCGTTCTTCGGTCAGTGGTTCTGTCGTGCTCTTGTTGGTTATTGAGGCCGTGTTGACCAGCGGACTAGTCGCAGTGGCTCAAGAGAAACAATCCGTGCCGGGTTTTCGAGATCGGACGGAAGAGCTGGGGCTGCAACTGACGAACTCGAAGGCCTGCTGGGTCGATGTCGACAACGACGGCTGGTCCGATCTATGCGTGGGAGGTGTCGTCTGGCGGAATAATTTGGGTAAGAAGTTCACCAAACTCGCCGAGGGATTCGGCGATGTCGTCGCTGCCGACTTCGACAACGATGGATTCGCGGACTTGTTGTCGTGGTCACCGATCCGCGCGTTTCGCAACAAGGGAGGGCAGAGTTTCGAGCCAGTCGAGATGCCCGCGCTCCCCAAGTGCGTCTCCATTGGTGGCTGCGGCGGCGACTTCAACGGCGACGGGTTCATCGATTTCTACATCGGAGGCTACGAAGACTGGGACGCGGGGATCACCTACCCGGACTTGCTGCTGATGAACGAGAAAGGCAAGTCCTTCAAGCTCGCCTGGAACGACGCCCGTTATCGCGCTCGAGGCGTGACTGCTTGTGATTTCGATCAAGACGGCGATCTGGATGCGTATGTGTCGAACTATCGCTTGCAGCCGAATGTGCTATGGCTCAACGACGGCCAAGGGCAGTTCAAAGATGTGACTGCCGCCCGCAACGCCGTGGGCACTTCACCCGGTTTCGGGGGTGGCCATTCCATCGGCGCGGCGTGGAGTGACTTCGACAACGATGGGAAGTTCGATCTGTTTGTCGGCAACTTCGCGCATGTGGATGATCGCGGGGATCAGCCGAAGTCGCGATTCCTCCGCAACCTTGGCGCGGAGAAAGGCCACACGTTTGAAGACCGAGGTCCATGCGGAGTCTTCTATCAGGAGTCGTATGCCAGCCCGAGCGCGGGAGACTTCGACAACGACGGTGACCTCGATCTGTTCTTCACGACGGTCTACGAAACGGCCTCGTTCGGTCGCAAGAATCATCCCGTCCTGTTTCGCAATGACGGCGCTTTCGTGTTCGCCGACGCAACTTCCGCAGCCAAGTTGACATCACTGCCGCCAACCTATCAGGCAGCATGGGCGGACTTCGATCACGACGGCGACCTCGACCTTGTCACAGCCGGCAAGCTGTTCGAAAACACGAATCCGCCACGGCGCTGGCTGGCACTGCGGCTCGAAGGGGATGGGAACGCCGTCAGCCGCTCCGCGATCGGTGCTCAAGCCCGTATTTCATTCGCAAACCAAACGCTCGCGCGGCAAGTTGAAGCTGGTACCGGCGAAGGAAATCAAAACGACCTGCTGCTGCATTTCGGACTCGGCGATCACGCTCAGCCGGTACGTCTCGAAATCCTGTGGCCGAACGGCAAGACTCAGACGGTCGAGCATCTTGAGCACGGTCGTTTGCTGACCGTGCGATTTGGCAACCAGCCTTGAGGCGAGGGCCTGGTCGAACTTATCCGCGAAGCAACAAATTGTCGCGCAACTCCGAAGGATCACCGATCGCCTCGAGCAACATTCGGTTGCGCCGTCGAGAATGTTGCCGGTGACGGGCTTGTCGCGACATTGGCCGAGAAGGCGGATTTCGTGACGCAACGTCAAATCAGCACCTGCGAGATCATCCGCGATTCCGTCGCCGGCTGTACCAAACTCGAAGACGTTGGACATCGCGATAGGACGCTTGTCCGAGCGACAGAAAGGGCAACGCTCAAGCGAGTTCGTGGGTTTCTGAAACGTAATGCGGAGCCGTGCAGTTTGGACAACACTGATCTGACCTCCGGCCAAACTCCCTGCGGTCGCGAACGAAACAGCCGGCCCGTCGCACACTGAAACGACGAATGCCGGTCCTCCGCCCCGACCAGCGAGCAAATGATCGCGAACTTATCCATCATCGCTGCGACGCGCGGCATCAGTTCGGAGATTTGAATCACTGGCACGTTAGTCGCCATCGGCCGGAACTGGCCACGGACTTCGGCAGGCGCTTCGGGCTTCAAATCCACCATGTCCTGATGAGGCGGACCACCGGCCAGATAGACCAGGATGATCGCCTTTGTGCGACGCACGAACTCCGGCCTGAGCTTCCGCTCGCAACAACTGCGGCAACGTCAATCCGTCGACAGCCAGCGATCCAATCGTCAAGAACTCGCGTCGCGGCAAGCGGTCACACAATCGAATCTCATTTTCCGAAATCTTCGGTATGGTGCGATCCTCATCGTGCTCAAATGGGAAACTACTCTGCACATGTTGTCGTTCCTAGGGTCTTATCGCCGCACTTGGTTGCCAACTAACATGCCGAAGTTGAGATTCTCGGTAGTACGCTAGTCCAAGTTGCCGACCGGCCGACATGCCCTGTCAAAAGTGTGAATGTCAGTCATCTCGTCAGCACTCGCTTCGATGACTCGGGATGTGCCACTCAAATCGGATTCGCCTGACCAACTGCACGGTTTGGTAATCGGTTCGCCACCGACCAGACGGCTGCGCAACAATTCGAAACCATCCATGCACCGCGTGCAGCGACTCTGTATTTCCCCGACTAGCGACTCTGTATTTCCCCGGCTTTTGACGCCTGGTTGGCGAAGCGAATCGTCTTGAGGCAAATGGGAGGTTAGACCTATACCTCGCGCCGCGATGTCGGTGATTTGACCGGATTGGAAAGTCGTCGCGAGCGGAGAACATCATGCGATTCTGGTTGGGTTGCGGAGTTTCAGCGTTTCTGGGGGCATTACTGGCATTGGCGTTGCAAGAATCACGAGTGCTACTGCCGGCGGACGCTCAGGATCGGAATACCGAGCGAGTCACACGGGCATCGTTCTCGTTGGACGAGAATCGGTCGTACGCGCCGACGAATCTGCCGGCCTTGTTCAATCGCGAGGGACTGACCCCGGAGGAAGCGATCAACGTCGCGGTCTACGAGGCAATCAACAAAAGCGTCGTGAACATCAACACGAAAAGTACACACTCGGCGCTATTGGCTTTTGAGGTCACGGCAGAGGGGACCGGCTCGGGATCCATCCTCGACAAGGCCGGGCACATCGTTACGAACTTCCACGTCATCGCCGACGCCAACGATGTCATCGTCACGCTGCACGACGGCAAGCAGTACGAGGCCTCGTTTATCGGCGCGGACCCGGACAACGATGTCGCGATCATCCGCGTGAAGGCACCGTCTGAAATGCTCAATCCGGTCGCGTTGGGTGACTCCAGCCATCTGCGGGTCGGCATGAAGTGTTTCGCTATCGGCAATCCCTTCGGCCTGGAACGAACGCTGACGACTGGTAGCATTTCGAGTGTCGATCGCTCGCTGCAAATCCGCAATCGTTCAGTTAAACAGATCATCCAGATTGACGCGGCGATTAACCCGGGAAACTCCGGCGGGCCACTGCTCGACACGCATGGCCGACTGATCGGCATCAATACGGCCATCGCCAGCAAGACCGGGCAAAGTGCTGGAGTCGGCTTCGCGATTCCAGTCAATCTGGTCACTCGCGTCGTTCCGGAACTGATTCGTCACGGCAAAGTGATCCGCCCGGAAATCGGCGTACGACTGCTCAAGACTGAAAAGGGATTGTTGGTTGCTCAACTACAAGCCAACGGACCAGCTGAGAAAGCAGGGCTGCGCGGTCCAAGGGTGTCTCGCAAAACCGGCCTTTTAGGCGGTGTACGAATTGATTACGCCGCAGCCGACATCGTCATCGCCGTGGATGAAGAGGAAGTGAAGTCGCAAGACGACTTTTTGAGCATCGTCGAAGCCAAACGCCCAAACGACCAAGTGATCCTCACCGTGCTGCGTGAAGGCAAGAAAGTGAATGTCTCCGTGACGCTCGGTGGACCGAATCCGGAGAAGTAAGGCAGTCGTGCAGCGTAATCGTATTGCAAAGCGCAAAGTGAAGACTGCACAGTGAACAACTTGAAGACATCAGCACAACTCCCATTTTTCACTTTGCAGTCTTCTACTCATCACTTTGCACTCTTGCAGTTGGCCGATCACGCCAGCACTTCGCGGACGACGTGGCCATGCACGTCGGTCAAGCGGTAGTCGCGGCCTTGGAAGCGGAACGTCAGCCGCTCGTGATCGAACCCGAGGCAGTGCAGAATCGTTGCGTTGAGGTCATGGATGTGGACTGGATCGCGGACGACGTTGTAGCCGTATTCGTCAGTCTCGCCGTGAACGATGCCGGATTTGATCCCTCCGCCAGCCAGCCACATCGAGTAACAGCGGCCGTGATGATCGCGGCCGTAGTCTGCTTGCAGTCCGCCTTGACCGTAGACCGTACGACCGAACTCACCACCCCAGATGATGAGCGTGTCTTCAAGCAACCCTCGCTGTTTGAGATCGCGAATCAGCGCGGCCTGCGGTTGATCGACGTCGTGGCATTGCTTGGGAATGTTAGTCGGCAGCGAGCCGTGATTGTCCCAGCCACGATGGTAAAGCTGCACGAAGCGGACTCCTCTTTCCAGCAACCGCCGCGCGAGCAAACAGTTTGCGGCGAACGTGCCCGGCTTGCGAGACTCTTCACCGTACAACTCGAACGTCGTTGCCGACTCCTTCGAGAAGTCGATCAGTTCTGGCACCGAAGTTTGCATCCGAAACGCCATCTCGTACTGCGCGATGCGGGTCGTGATTTCGGGATCCCCCGCCTTCGCATGTTCGATCTCGTTGAGCCTCGCGAGGCCGTCGAGCATCTTGCGGCGCAGTTCGCGGTCGATGCCGGGTGGGTCAGACAGATACAGCACTGGATCACCGCTGCCGCGGAGCTTGACCCCTTGATGACTGGTCGGCAGGAACCCACTTCCCCACAAGCGATCGAGCAATCCCTGATTTGCATCCTTGCCGCTGCCGTGCGAGATCAGAACCAGAAACGCGGGCAGATCGTCTGCCTCGCTGCCGAGCCCGTAACTCGCCCAAGCTCCGAGTGACGGTCGGCCGGGCTGCTGCGAGCCGGTTTGAATGAACGTGATCGCCGGATCATGATTGATCGCCTCCGTGTGCATCGAGCGGATCAAGCAGAGTTCATCGATGACCTGCCCGGTGTGCGGCAACAGTTCGCTGAGCCACGTCCCGTTCTGTCCAAACCGCCGGAACGCGAACTTCGGAGCGATGACTGGAAAGTTCTTCTGCCCGGACGTCATACCAGTCAATCGCTGTCCCTGCCGAATCGCATCGGGCAGTTCGGAGCCATGCAGTCGCTTCAACTCCGGCTTGTAGTCCAGCAAATCGAGATGGCTCGGACCTCCGGACTGAAAGAGATAGATAACTCGCTTGGCCAACGGCGCAAAATGTGTGCGACCCGGTTGCAGGGCGGACGACGCGAGTCCCTCGCGCGAGAGCATTGTTGCAATGGCCGCCGTACCAAGCGCAGTTCCCGTTCGACCGCAAAAGTAGCGTCGAGTTATACGCTTGCGATGTTCCTGAATCGGGTGCATCGCCGACCTCGGTGTGCTTTAGCGCGAGAATGATTGTCGGCTGTGAAGATAACAACTGAGGATCGGGCCGCAATGACCATGAGATCCATAGCGACAGACAAGACAAACCGTCTCTACTCACTCACTGAGCGCTGCCGCGACGTCGGTGCGGTAGGCGGCGAGGCCGGGGAGGAAGCCGATCAGCGAGCCAAGAACCAGCAGCACCGGAAACAGGACCAACTCCAGCGGTTCGAATGACAGCGGGTTGACCAGGATGCCACTGCGGGACTCGATGATCGGGCTGGCAACCGCAACGATGCCGTGGCCGAGCAGCAGGCCGATCACTCCACCACCCAGACACAGCAACGCGGATTCAGCCAGGATGATCGCGAAAACGGTCTCGCGCCTCGCCCCGAGCGCCCGCATGATGCCGATCTCGCGACGACGGTCGGCCATCGAATTATAGATGCTCACAAAAATGCTGACTGCCGAGACGACGATAATCAAGCTGGTCAGCGTCAGCAGCATCAGCTTGATGTTGTCAACGATCATGGTCATCAACCGCTTCATTGGGAAAATTGGGTTGACCGCCAACGCGCGGACGTCCTCATTAATCTCACCAGCCAAGGCGATTGAGCCGGCGGTGGACTTGGTGCGAATGAAGATGGCAGTGACTTCCTTTTGTTCGTCGAGCAATCCGTGGTCGTGGTCGTGTCCATGATCGTGACCCTTTTTCGGCTCCGCGACTGTCTCACGCAGAGACTGCGGCACTGGGTATCGAAATTTTTCCAGCCGATCGACCGCTTCCTTCAGCGGCTTTTCGTGACCGGCGATCGCCCAGAAGCCGGCGAGGCTGACGAATGCGGTGCGGTCATTCGGCGTGCCGGTCGGAGCCAGCACACCAACGACCCGGAACTTCTCGTCGTGAACGTGATCGCTCTCGGCCCCGCCATGAATCAGTTTGAACTCGCTGCCGATGCCCCAGCCGTTCGTGGCGGCGACTCGCGAGCCGATCACGGCGTCCCAAGGCGTCTTCAAGAACTCGCCCCGCACGCGAAACGGTTTGCCGTACGCATAGTCGAGATCGAAGAACTCGGGAATCGTGCCGACGATCGGAAAGGCCCCTTGTTGGGTGACATCGCCAATCGCGATTGGCACCGCCTTCTCGACGGCGCGGTGCTCCTTTAGCTCTTTGTAAAAGAGGTACGGCAACGGCTCACCCGGCTTATCGAGCCGATAGATCGCACTCAGCGCGAGACTCAGATCGCTTCCCTTCGGTCCGACGACGAGGTTGAAGCCAAAACTGGGCTGGCTGAAGAGATCGCTGACTACGCCGTTGATGATCAACACAGCGACCATCAACATCACCCCCAGCGCGACGCTGAGCGCGGTGAGGCTTGATGACAGCAGCCGCTGCTTAATGCTTTTGATGGAAATGGTGACGAGGTTCATGGAATCTCCAGCCAGACCACGACCGTCAGAGAGCGACGCAAAGCGCCAACGAGATCGCCCTCTGACTCTCGCGGTACGGATCATTGGGGGCGGTTGAAGTCGCTGAGTTTTTCGATGCGGCCGAAGCGAGCGGCGACATCCGGCGCGTGCGTCACTAACAGAAGCGAGACCTTGTTCTCTTTGCAGGCGTCGCGGATCAGATCGAGGATCGTGTTTTGATTGGCGACATCGACACTGGCGGTCGGCTCGTCGGCCAGCAGCAGCGACGGGTGATTCGCGAGCGCTCGCGCAACGGCAACACGCTGTTGCTCACCAACGGAGAGTTGCGGTGGACGATGATTCAGCCGATGGCCGAGGCCGACTCGTTTGAGAAGATCGGTCGCGCGGTGCGAGTCGGTCCCCTTCCCGGCAAAGCACATTCCCAGCAACACGTTCTCTAATGCAGTGAAGGCCGGCAGCAGATTGAACGTCTGGAAGACGAAGCCAATCTTCAAGGCTCGAAAACGATCGCGGCTCGCTTCGTTGAGGCTGGTGACATCAGTGTTGTCGATTAAAACTCGGCCGCTGTCGGGGGCGGTGATGCCCGCGATCACATTCAGCAGTGTGGTCTTTCCTCCGCCACTGGTACCAATCAACGCAACTTGCTCAGCGGCCTGTAATTCCAAGCGAGCGACGTTCAGGACCGGAATCTTTCCGCCGCCCGGCTCGCGATAACTCTTTTTGAGATTGTCGAGCACCAAAGACATGCCGCCTCCATGTGGTTGAAATTTCAATCGCCGATCAACCGGCACGCGTTAGCGCCCGGTTCGTGAACCGACTCATGACGTCCCTGCCATTCAAGATCCCGCCCGAAGAGCGGGATTGTGACCGGGCCGTCTTTACGCCACAAGCAAAGTTATCGTTTGACGACTTTGTGGAGTTGGCGAAATCTCGCCGATACACTGCTTTGCCCGTGGCTGACGAAATTTCCGTTGGCCAGTCGGACGCGACCGCTGCGAAACAACTCTGAATTCGAGTGCAAACAATCCGCCCCTTGGCGTTAGCCCCGGTTTGAACCGGATCCTGACGCGTTCTGGCTGATTTCCTTCACCCGAATTTCAACAGTTGGCTCAGCATTCGAGGTGTCCGCCATGAAACACGACTTAGAGCGACAATAAAAGGTGACAAGATGACGGTTCCGGTGATTGCTCCGGGCGAGACGAAAATTGGCTGGATTGGCACCGGCGTGATGGGCAACAGCATGGCCGGGCACCTGCTCGCGGCTGGCTTTGCCGTGTCGGTTTACTCGCGAACAAAGGCCAAGGCCGAAACGCTGCTCGGAAAAGGTGCCGGCTGGGCCGATTCGCCGAAAGCGCTTGCCCAGCAGAGCGACGTGATCTTTGCGATCGTCGGATTCCCCAGCGATGTTCGGGAAGTGATGCTCGGCGCGGACGGAGCGTTAGCCGGCTCCAAGGCTGGGAATGTGCTCGTCGACATGACCACCAGCGAGCCATCGCTGGCGGTAGAAATCGCCGAAGCCGCGAAGGCCAAGGGGGTCTTCAGCGTCGATGCCCCGGTCTCTGGCGGTGACATCGGAGCCAAGAATGCGGCCCTGTCGATTATGGTCGGCGGCGACAAACAGGTTGTGGATGCGTTGCAGCCCTGCTTCGGTGCGATGGGCAAAACGATCATCCATCAGGGCGGTCCCGGAGCGGGCCAGCACACGAAAATGGTCAATCAAATCCTGATCGCCAGCAACATGATCGGCGTCTGCGAGGCATTGTTGTACGGCTACAAATCGGGACTCGATTTAGAAACGGTGATGAAGTCGGTATCGGTCGGAGCGGCGGGAAGTTGGTCGCTGTCGAACCTCGGCCCGCGAATCATGGCGAACAACTTCGATCCGGGCTTCTTCGTCGAGCACTTCATCAAAGACATGGGAATCGCGCTGGACGAGGCGAAGCGGATGAATCTCGCTCTGCCCGGCTTGGCGTTGTCAAACCAGTTGTATTTGTCGCTCAAAGCTCAGGGAGGCGGCCGGCTCGGCACACACGCGCTGCAACTGGCGCTGTCGCGGATGTCGGACGTCGATTGGAAGCGCCGATAGTTTTCGTCGCCACGCTCGCCAGAGCGTGGGCATGTGTCGCTGACCCACGTTCTGGCGAACGTGGCTACCAATGGACAAATCATGGCAACCAAGGGTGAGAAATTTGCAGGACTGACCGTGGCGATGGTCACTCCGTTTCGGAATGGTTTGCTCGACGAATCGGCGTTGCGCAAGCTCGTCGATTGGCATGTTGAGCAGGGAACCGACACCGTGTGTCCGGTCGGCACAACGGGCGAAAGCCCAACGCTGTCGCACGACGAACATCATCGCGTGATTGATGTCGTCTGCGAACAGGCTCGCGGACGCATCCAAGTCGTGGCGGGAACCGGTTCGAACAGCACCGCCGAGGCGATTGAACTGACGATCGCCGCCAAGAAATCGGGAGCGGACGGTGCGCTCGTTGTGGGACCCTATTACAACAAGCCGACGATGGAAGGTTTTTATCAGCACTTCAAGGCGATCGCTGAAGCGTGCGATTTGCCGATCATTCTTTACAACATTCCCGGCCGCACGGCCAAGAACATCGAACCGGAAACGATCGCCCGTATCGGAGAACTGCCCTGCGTCGTGGCGGTCAAAGAATCAACCGGCTCAATGGACGCCGCGTCGCAAATCATCGCCCTGAGCAACTTGACGGTCCTCTCCGGCGACGACAGCCTGACCCTGCCACTGCTTTCGCTGGGTGGTCGCGGCGTGGTTTCGGTTGTTGGTAACATCGTGCCGAAGGACGTCCGTGCGATGCTGACCGCGTGGAACAAAGGAGACCTCGCCTTGGCGCAAAGCTGGCACCGCAAACTGTTCCCACTGTGCCGCGACATGCTGGGGCTGTCTACCAATCCGATTCCGGTGAAGGCGGCCATGCAAATGCTCGGCCGCGACAGTGGCGAGGTCAGATTGCCTCTCACGCCACTCGATGCCAAACAGCGGGAGAGTTTGACCGGCACATTAAAGACCTATGGGTTACTGTAATTTGACGGGGGCCAGAGTGCTCACCCAGCATTTAACAAGGAGATCCGATCGTGGGATTGTTTGGTCGTCGTGCAGAAGAAGACGATGAAGATGAGGAAGAAGTCGAACTTGTACTCTTCCAAGGCGCGCTCAACGGCAAAGAGCCCAACATGAAAGAGAACCAGCGACTGGTGCAGGCGGGCTTGAATCCGGCTAAAGAACTGGTCACTGATGGTCTGGCGCGCCGTGCGGAGACGATTCGTGTCGAACCAAAAGGGGAACGCTCGCAAGTCGCATTCCTCGTCGACGGGATGCCCTACGCCGGTGGCAAGCTGACGAAGCCACAAGGACTGGCCATAACGCAGATGCTCAAGCTGCTCGCCGGACTGGACATCAAAGTCCGTAATCAACCGCAGTCCGGCGGCTTAAAGGCTCAATGGAATGAACTGCCGTATGAACTAGTGGTCAACACGAAGCCGCAACAAGACGGCAGCGAACTGCTCACGATCAAGACTCGGCCGCTCAAGAATCAAATCGTCACGCCAGATGAATTGGGCATGTCTGCTGATCTCAAGAAGAAAATCCGTGAATGGACCAGTCAGCACAAAGGACTGGTTCTTTCGGCCGGTGCTCCCAACACTGGCGTCACGACAACAGCGTTCGGCATGTTGCGGGGTGTGGATTGCTACATGTTCCAAGTTCACTCGATTCGTGACTTGGGAACTCGCGAAGTCGTCAACGTCACGTCGTTCCAGGTCAACGCGGAGGACTCGTTGGAACAGACGCTGATGCGCGTGGTGCGTGTCGAATCGGATTGCATCTTTATTGATCCGGTCGTCAACGCCGAAATTGCCAAGACGCTGTTCACGATCCAAGACAAGATCACTCTGCTGTCCGAGATGCCCGCCAAGGACTGTGCCAGTGCGATTGTCCAGTTAGTCCAGTGGATTGGCGATGCCAGCCTGGTGGCGAATGGCCTGATGGGAATCATCAACACCAAGCTCATTCGGACGATTTGTCCCGAGTGTAAGCAAGCCTATCGGCCGAATCCCAAGCTCATCGGCAAGGTCGGCCTCCCTTCTGACACGAAGACGCTGTACCGCAAACCGGTCGCCACCGAGAATGAAAAAGGGGAAGTCGAAGAACCGGACCCCTGCGAGAAGTGCAACGACACCGGCTACTTCGGCCGCACGGGCATTTTCGAGTACATCGAGATGTCCGACGGCGTCAAAGAGTGCATCATTGGTGGTGGCGATGCGAATGCGATCCGCACCGTGGCTCGCAAAGAAGGAATGACCACCTTCTCGAAAGATGCTCTGCGGCATGTCGCCGATGGTATTACGTCCCTCGAAGAGTTGCAGCGAGTCTTTAAGCCCGTTGCGTGACTTTTCAAGAGCGGCGATGAATCGCCGCACTCCAATTGTCTCAGGAGTGACCTCATGCGAACGTGGATTTCTGCCTGGATCAGCTGCGGCGTGCTGCTTTTTGTCAACCTTCCATTGGCGGCTCAAGTTGCGCAGCGCGGCCACACGACCCGTCTGTTCGATGGTAAGTCTCTCGACGGTTGGACGGTCGAGAACGGTGCGAAAGTCGAAATCCAAGACGGCAATCTGCTGCTCAAGGACGGTGACGGCTGGCTGCGCTCGCACCACGTCTACTCCGACTTCCAATTGCACGTCGAGTGGAAAGCCCTGAAGGCCGACACGTACGACGCAGGCATCTATTTGCGAGCACAGCGTGAAGGTGCTCCGTTCCCGAAGAAGGGCTACCAAGCCAATCTGCTGCAAGGCAAAGAGGGGAATATTGGCAGCCTGCCCGGCGCCGAAAGCAGAGGACTTGTCCGGCCGGGTGAATGGAACGCCTTCGACATCACCGTCGTTGGCGACCGAGTCACGATGGTCATCAACGGTTGCCCGGCCTATTCCGTCGGCGGCGTCAAGGAACCGGTCGGTCACGTCGGCATTCAAGTCGAGGTGCCGAAAGGGGGACAGTTCCTTTTGCGAAATCTCTGCATCACGGAACTCGGCTTCACGTCGCTGTTCAACGGCCAGAACTTCACCGGCTGGGAAGGAGCCGGTCAATCGGCCGAGACTTGCTGGAAGATCGAAAACGGCTTGCTCGTCTGTACCGGCCAGAAAGGCCCGTGGTTGCGGAGCTGCCGCGAGTACGACAACTTCTCAATGCGGTTCGACTACCTGCTGGCGACCGGCGGCAACAGCGGCGTCTATGTGCGAGTCCCTCAGGATGGCAATCACCACCGCGAGAACGACACGAAGCCCACCGCCGGTTTCGAGGTTCAAGTCCTCGATGACGCCGCCAAAGAACACGCAAAGCTCAAGGACTATCAATACTCAGCGTCGATCTACGACATCGCCGGAGCCAACCCGCGCAACACCCGTCCCCCCGGTGAATGGAATACGCTCGAAATCGTCTGCGACGGCGACCGGGTCATCACGCGGCACAACGGCGTGACCGTCACCGACATCAACGCCGAATCTCACCCGCTCATCAAACTGCGACAACTCAACGGCTACCTCGGCCTGCAAAATCACAGCACTGAGGTCAAGTTCCGCAACCTCCGCATCGGTCCGCCGGTCAAGTAGTCCTTCAAGTAAAAACCTTGAGTCTTGAACTGACCAGAACCATTTTGCCCATGTCAGCCAGTGGCGAAGCTCACGTAAACACTCGTCTGTCAGGCCGAGCTGCAGTGGTCACGGCTTTCAGCGTCGAATGATTCCGAGCGTTTCCATCACTATGGGTGAACGGCCACCGTGCGAAAGCCGATGTGGTCATAGCCACGCTCAGGTTCGAAACGCAGTCGGAAGGCGGATCGGCAGGGCCAACCCTCGTCGGCCCCGCCGTTCTGGTTCGCTGCAGGGACTCCCCGTGGCGAATTCTCCGGCTGGGCACCAACAGAGCTTGATGACTGTAAGCAGGCGTGCGTTCCCTGCCCTTGAGCCATTGAACACAGATGCCGTTTCCTCGAACACCGGCGAACCGCATGAGCAACTGTCAGCCTTTGCGGCACTAAGGGCTGAGCAATCAACAGTCTTCATTGGCGCTTCGGATCGAATGATCGATTCAGACTGCTGGCAGCCGAGAACACCGAACACCAACAGGGCGAACGAACCAACTCTCCTCACAAAAGTCACGACTATCTCTGGCAATCTGTCCTTCGAACCTCGTGGGGCAAGCCACGAGGCAGGTCGCATGCGCAATTCTCGATGGACTTGCTCTCTCAAAGCAAAAACGAGTGAGCGATGATGAGTCAGAGTTTGAATAGTAAACTCCCTCCGATCCAAGATTGCACGAATTCAGACGGCTGATCTGTTGGCCCAACATGGACGAATCGCACACTATCGACATCGCTGAGCGAGATGAAATTCCGTCGCTCCGGACCCCGGTGCAGTTTCTGCCTGGGGTTGGACCGGCGCGAGTGCCGTTGTTGGAACGTTTGGACCTCAAGACCGCCGAGGATGTGCTGCTCAATGTGCCGCGAGATGTGTTGGATTTATCGCGTGTCACGCATGTCCGAGACCTGCAGCCAGACATCTTGCAGTCGGTCAAAGGCAAGGTTGTTAATCGGGACGCTCGGTTGACAAGCACTGGCAAGACGATGACCGCCGTGTTGCTCGATTGCGGCGACGGATACGTGCGCGGCGTATGGTTTAACCAACCCTGGATGATCCAGAAGTTCGAGGATCAGCAGACGGTGCTGTTCTCCGGCAAGCCGAAATGGAAAACCGGACGGTGGGAGTTCGGTAATCCGGAGGTTCAATATCTCGACACTGACGACAGCGACGCGCCGAGCGAAGTGCTGCCGCGATATCACCTGACCGAAGGGTTGCGGATGTTTGAGATGCGGCGCATCTCGCGAGCAACCGCCGAACGATTCGCGGACTTGATCGTCGAGCACTTGCCGGATGAATTACTCGCGCGGCACAAGTTGCCTCGACGACGCGACGCGATCCGGCAGTTGCATGTCCCCAAGACGATGGCCGAGTTTCAAGCGGCTAAGCGGCGACTCATTTTTGAAGACTTGTTGGAGTTTCAAGTTGGCTTGGCCTTGCGACGCCGAGCCTGGAAGCGCGGCCCCCCTGCCCCACCCCTGCCGGTCAACGCCAAGATCGACGCGCGAGCACGGCGGTTGTTTCCGTTTCAATTTACCGCCGGACAAAACCAAGCCGTCACGGAAATCTGCCGAGACGTCGCTTTCGATCAAGCCATGCACCGGTTGTTGCAAGCGGATGTCGGTGCCGGCAAAACCGCAATTGCGATTTACGCGATGCTGGTCGCGGTGGCCAATGGACATCAAGCGCTCATCATGGCTCCCACCGAGTTGCTCGCGACACAGCACTGGAACGTGATCGACTCGCTCTTGTCCGAAAGCCGTGTCGAGCGGCGCTTACTGACCGGCAGTCTCACCGAGTCGCAGCGACGACAGACTCTCACGGAGATGGAAAGCGGCGCGGCGCAGTTGATCGTCGGGACGCAAGCACTGATCCAAAAGCACGTGCGGTTTGCGAAGCTCGGCCTGGTCGTAATCGATGAGCAACACAAATTCGGTGTCGCGCAGCGTGCTCACTTCGGCGGTGGCGGACTCGCACCGCATGTCCTAGTGATGACCGCAACACCAATTCCGCGCAGCTTGTGCCTGACTCAATTCGGTGATCTCGATATCACGTCGATTACGGACCTGCCTCCGGGCCGGCAAAAAATCGTCACCAGTCGTGTCTTTTCGGAACCGACTCGACAGCGAGCTTGGGAGTTCCTCCGTCAGCAACTTCGCGTCGGCAGGCAGGCGTATGTCGTATGCCCGCGAGTCGGAGCCAGCGACGCCGAGGACGAAGCATCGCTCGTCGAATGGTTGCAAAGCCTCGCGCCCGGCCCAGCGAGTTCCTCGGCCGATATGCCGCTGGCCGCGGAAGAGGCGTTTGCCAAGCTGTCGGTCGGCGAATTGAACGGCTTCCGAGTCGGGCTGGTTCACGGTCGGATGCCGCGCGACGAACGAGCGGAGACAATGGATCGTTTTCGCAACGGCGAATTGCAAGTCCTGATCTCAACAACCGTCATCGAAGTCGGCGTTGATGTTTCGAACGCAACACTGATGGTCATCTTTCACGCCGAACGCTTCGGATTGTCACAGCTTCACCAACTGCGAGGTCGTGTCGGTCGCGGCAAATTCCAAGGCTATTGCTTCCTGTTTTCGGATGCGGACGATCCCGATGCCTTACGACGACTGCACGCGGTTGAGACCAGCACGAACGGATTTCAAATCGCCGAGGCGGATTTCGAACTTCGCGGTCCTGGAGACGTCCTGGGGACTCGGCAACACGGCGATTTGCCGCTCCGTTTCGCGAACATCCTGCGCGACCAAGAACTCCTGCTTGACGCTCGCCGCGCTGCCGGCGATGCGATCGACAGCGGTTCGATCGACACAGCGGAATACGCCCCACTCAAACTGCGAGTACTCGACCGCTTCGCAACGCTGATGGATCTGCCACAGACCGGGTAGTGACAGACGCGCTGCGCCCCTTCACGATTACGATCTTCGACCTCGGCCACCGCCGCGACGACGTTGTGGAGGAGGAGGTGGTGGTGTCGGTTCTGCCCCACCCGATCCGCGCGGATCATTTTGCAAGCTTTCATCGGCGTCGTCCGGCCCCAAATTGCGGCCGACAAGCTGCGGCTGCAGCAGGTACTTGATCGCGTCTTCCCAGGACGGAATGTTCGAGTAGGCGATCGGTGTCACCACATAGGCGTCCCCATCGACAGCTTCGACGACATCAGCTGCACTTCCCTGGGCGATAGGCTCACGATTCGATCGGGAGCTTCCGTCGCTGGCCGGACCTTCAGCGGGTCGACGACGGCGACGGCGACGAGAACCACTGCGAGATTCGGACGAAGGACGGTCCGCATCGATGGCATCTTTCGCGATCTCTTCAGCAAATCCATCGCTCACAGCGGAATCACCCACGACGGCCGATGGAATGAAATCGGGTGATTCGCCTGCTGCCGCCCAAGCATCCGTTAAATCAAACTTCGTCCCTTCGTTGCCCTCCGGCGACACCGCTCGCGACTCGGAACGAGGCTCTCGACGACGACGGCGACGGCGACTTCGTCGCTGCGGGGCATCGTCTTTGTCCAACGGCTCGACATCCGAGGCTGAGACCATCTCATCGGATTCACCAGCTGCCTCGGCGGGCGGAAGCCTCGAAGTCTCAAGGACGCTGCCGGCAGGCGCCGGTCTCACATCCGAATCCTCGTCGGGCCAAACGAGTTCATGATCGATCGACCCGCCGGTCAACCCACTTTGGTCTTTCAGAACGGCATCTGCAGCTTGTGAACTTTGAGCAACGGACTCCTCAAGAGGTTTACGGTCAGGCACGGCATGTGACACGCTCGATGACGACGGCGTGACTTTCGGTTGCTCGTCGAAGATGCCGCTTCCGAAATCGTCGAAACCACCGTCCGACGTTGCCGCTGATTGAATCGCTGGTTGGTTGGCCGGCGCGATCGGTCCAGATTCGCCGGGACGGCGATCATCACGTCGGGAACGACGCTCACCGCTCGAGCGATCTTCGCGTGGACCGCGATCGTCACGAGGACGATCTCCGCGTCGCGGACGAGGCGGCCGTTCGCCAGAATGATTTCCCGATCTTGTGACGGCCTCTGCGGGGCGATGTTCGTCACGAGATGGTCGTTGATCGGCTGATGAACGATTCTCTAAACCCGGACGTTCATCCCGACCACGATCACGACGGCCACGGTCCCTTCCGCTGCGTCCACCACGATCTCCTCGGTCGCCCCGTTGCGATCGAGGTCGTTCACCTTCGGCGCGCGGCGAATCAGTCTCGGGTATTTCTTCCCATTCCCAATTCTCAAGCAAGTCCCAATATGCATCCTCGCGCGTACGCCGTGGTTGCCTTCTGCGGCGAGGCTCCGGCCGCCTTTCTTCAGCTGCATCGACGAGGTCAGGCGAGAGGACTTCGGTATCACTTTCTTCATCTTCCTCATCTCTGTCCGCGTCATCGTGAATGGCCCCGATTCCTTCCGGTGCCAGAGTGAGCCCATCGTCATAATCGGCAGGCAACGTCAACCCTTCGGCATCGTAGTCATCAGGCAAGGTGAGACCATCGTCATCCGAAATGAAACCTGCTTCGGGGGTCGCGCACTCAGCAGCCGAAGTGCTAGCGGCTTCAACCTCTTCGACAATGCCAAACCCAAACAATTCGTCGCTGCTGACACTCGCTTTGGCCGCTCGTTGCGGAACCGATTTGACCGGCGGCTTCTCAGCTACAACTGGCGACGAGTTGGTTGACGGCAGAACCGCGTCGGTCGTCGCTTCCGGAGCAAATTCGATGTCGGACTGAGGGATCGAGACTGGCATCTCGGGTGGCTTGGGAAGCTCGACCTTAAACATGTCTTCGTCGAGAAGGTCTTCGTCGCCGGTGGCTTTGTCCAAATTGATGCCAAAAAGATTCTGAGCCAAACCAGCCAAGTCATCGGCAGGTTGGTCGAATTGCGGTTTCTTGCTCATAGTCGGTAGAGCGTAGCTAGTGCGGACTCATCCGCCAACTATCACCAATTGGACGACTCCTCCAGGAAACTCTGGGGGATTATGCCTCATCTCACGGATTGTCAGGATGTTGCGATATGTCCACGCTGCGATTGACTGGTAGTCCTTTTTGGCGACGCCGTGCGAGTGTAGGGGGATTAGGAAAAATTTTCCGAGTACTTCCTTGCGAAGGAGCAAGGATCTTCTCATGATCTTGCCCTGCTTACCGGGCGAAACCGGCAAGCTCCTGATAGCCCGCAAAGTGCCGAACAAAAAATAGCTGTTGGGGGGACTCACCCGGTGGCTGGTGAGGTATGTTTGAGTGGCTGACGTTGCAGTACCGTTGGTCGGGACTCGAGTGTCCAAAGAACAAAAGGAGCGAGAGAATGAAGAATCTGTTGAGTCTGATGGTGGCTGGCATCTTGGCGATGTCAGTGGCGGTGAGCGATGCACAACCTCCGGCCCCGACGCCAGAACCGGCGGCCCCAGCGGCTGCAGGTGGCCCGGTTGAGTTGTTTCACTGCGTGAAGTACGTGGACAAAGACGAAATGGCACCCTGCGCAAAGCCAATGATCGTCGAAGTCCGTGACCCTTGCTGGAAGCCGGATCCGTGCAATCCGTGCAGCAAGCCACCGTGCGTCAAGGTGCAGATTTGCGTGCCCGAGTGCAGCTGCTGCCCGCCGACGATCAAGTGCAGCAAGGACGGCAAAAATGTTCGCTACGACTTCGGCAAGTACGCTGTCGATATCCGTGGCAAGAAGGGCTACATCGAAGTCGATTATCAGGACTAATTCCGAATCGATTATTCGACGATGCTGAAATGCGAACCGGCCGAGGTGTAATCCCCGGCCGGTTTCGTTTTTGGGGAATGCAAACTGATGCTGGTCACCGTTGCGTGCCGAGCCGAGTGACCCTCACCGCACACGATTTGTAGCTCGGTTGCTTCGAGTACGGATCGAAGACCGCATCGGTGAGTTGATTGGCGTTTGACTCATGCATCGCCACAAACACCTGTCCGACCGGCACGCCGGGAGTCAGAAACGCCTGAGCGGTGACTCGGCCCCGTTGCGATTCGACGGAAACGATTTCATTCGGAGCAATGCCGAGCGATCGAGCATCATTGGGATTGATCTCGACGTACATTCGCTGCGGATACAGCTTCCGCAAGACTTCAGACTTCGATGTCCTGGTCTGCGTATGCCATTGTGAAGCGGTGCCGCGTCCCGTCAGCAACACGAAGGGATACTTCGCGGACGCCGGCTCCGGCATCGGCCGAGGAGCCTCAAACAAAAACTTCGCGCGACCGTCAGGATGATAGAAGCGACCGTCCTCGAACAATCGCTGTTCCTGTCCGGCCGATGGCCGTAACCGTTTTTCCGAAGGGGTCAGATCGCTCACTTCCTGGCTTGCCGTTGGCAGCGGCCATTGAATGCCACCCGACTCTTCGATCATCCGATAGTCCTCAATGCCGGTGATGTCACACGGCTGGCCAGCGGTAAGCTGCTTCAGGATTTGAAAGACCGCGGCGGGGGAGTCCCAGTTTTCGAACATCTTGCCGCAGCCCCAGGCGTCGGCAATCAGCCGGAAGATTGAAAAATCGGAGATCGCTTGGCCGGGGGCACGCCGCACTTTCTTAAAGACTCCGATGCGGCGTTCGCTGTTGATGAATGTGCCGTCCTTCTCGCCCCATCCGGCGGCGGGCAACACGAGGTGTGCTCGCTGAACGGTCTCGGTCGTGTGATACATGTCTTGCACGACAAGAAACTCCACGCGGTCGAGGATGTCGTGACACAGCCGCTGATTGATCCACGAGTGGGCCGGATTCGTGCAAATGACCCACAGGCCGCGAATCTTTCCTTTGAGGACACCTTCGAGGATTTCGTGATACGACCACGACGCCTCGTGTGGAATACGAGCTTCGTCGATGCCGAGAATCCCCGCGACCTTCGCGCGGTGATCGGCGTTCGCGAAGTCGTGGCCGCCGATTAATCCCGTCGTGTTGGAAAACAGCCGCGAGCCCATCGCATTGCACTGGCCGGTGATCGAATTCGCTCCGGTCCCCGGCTTGCCGATGTTGCCGGTCATCAGCGCGAGATTGATAAGGCTCTGAGCCGTGCGGACTCCCTGATAGCTCTGATTGACTCCCATCGTCCACCAGAAAGAGACTCGTTTCCCCTCGTGAATCAGCGCCGCAAAGCGTTCGATCGTCTCGGCCGACAAGCCAGTCGCGGTCGCAACATGGTCGAGCGTGAACGGCAAGACGAATTCGGAAAACGTGCGAAAACCGGTCGTGTTGGCGTCGATGAACTGGCGGTCGATCCAGCCCCGCTCGATCAAGATCCGTGCGATGCCGTAGAACAAATCCATGTCTGACTTCGGTGCCAGCGGCAGATGCAGCGTCGCGGCCATCGCGGTCTCGGTGCGACGTGGGTCGATGACGATGATCTCCGGCTTGTTCTTGTTCCGCATCACTCGCTCCCACATGATCGGGTGCGCGAGACACAGATTGCTGCCGACGAGCACGATCGTGTCGGATTCCTCGAAGTCGGCGTAGGTGTAGGGCGGAGCGTCGAAGCCGAACGACTGCTTGTAGGCGACGACGGCGGTCGCCATGCACTGCCGCGTGTTGCCGTCGCCATGCTTCATCCCCATGCCGAACTTGGCGAGTGCTCCGAGGAACGCCATTTCCTCCGTCGCCATCTGCCCGGTGCTGATGAAAGCGATCGAATCGTCGCCGTGCCGTGATTGAATTCCCTGCATCCGCGCGACGAATGTCTTCAATGCCGTGTCCCAACCGATCGGCTTGAGCTTGCCGCTCGCATCGCGCAGCAGCGGTGTCGTCGCTCGATCAGGTGCGTCGAGCACCGTCAGAGCCTCCCAACCTTTCGGACAGGCCATGCCGAGGTTCACCGGGTAATTCGTGTTCGGAGACAGCGAGATCGCCTCTCCGTCTTTCAAATGCAAATTAAGGCTGCATCCCGTCGAGCAGTACCCGCACACCGAAGTCGTCACCGCATTCGGCTGCGACTTCGCTGGGACTTGCCCCAGTCCGAACCCACCCGGTTGCAGCAACAACTCGCGTGTCAGCGGGCCATCAAATGCACGCATTAAGGAACTTTCGATCATCGAATTGTCCCCGGCATTCGTGGTGAGGCGACGGCGGCGAAGAACAGATAGCGTTCGAGCAGCTCGCCCACCAAGCAGGCGTTGGCGAGCACGACCGACGTGAGCAACATCGAAACTGAGGAGGGTTCGACATCACCGATCTGTGTTCGCAGCATGATCGGCATGAGTACGCCGCCGAGCACTCCGCAGGCGAAGCGAGCTTGCGTCCAGCGAGCGAGCGGGCCGGTCATCAGCAGGGCCGAGCGTTTCAGCGGAGTCGTCTGTTTGCGGAGCAGATGCCGGAAAACCAACGCTTCGAATCCCAGTTTCGTCAGGGTGACGATCATCAACGCTTGGCAGATCAAGTCCCCTCGGCGAACGAGCAGTCGAGTGACCGGCCCGTTGTTGATGACCGCCAGAGCCAACAACGTCACCCACGTCGCGGCGATGCCGAGCAATGCCGTCGTCAGCGTGAAGCGAGTGGCCGTTAAGGGAAAACTCCAGAATGCTCGTTGAGTGAAGGCGTAGATCATCACCGAGCAGAACACGCCGAGCAGCCCGAACGCTCCGACCGACCAGCCGACCGCATCGTGCGCGAACGGTCCCAAGCCGACCGATTCGAAGCCGAACCAATTGCCGATCGCGTACACGACGGCGGCTCCGGCGAACGCGCCGAAAACGACGATCTCACGCGAAAGCCACGAGTGCCGCAAACCGATGACCGCTCTCCATGCGTATTGCGGCCGGCCGAGATGCAGAGTGCTTGCCCCCAACGCCAGCAGACCGAAGGCCAATGCGTTCAACGAGTGCAGCGGCCGAATCGCCGCAGCCAACTCGGCAGACAGCAGCCGCTCCAAGCCCAGCCCAACGAGAAACGCGCCGACCGACAACTGCGTCAGCACGAGCATCACGATCAGCGGCCAGTGCGGATGCTGGGCGCTCACCGAATGAAAATCGACCGGCAGCAGGTTGCGCGGGAAAACCTTTTTGCTTTTGTACGTGGTCGTCGGCAAGGTGATCTGCGGTTCGGGAGCGGCTGGCAGGAACGTGTTCGCTTCGCAGTCCTCGACGACTTGAACGCGGCTGACGATCCGAATGGCGATCGCCTCATGCGGACACGCCTGCACGCATGCGGGAGCTTCGCCGTGAGTCAACCGATCTGAGCACATGTCGCACTTGCGCACGATGCCCAGACCGCTGTGATACTTCGGCACGTCATACGGACACGCCAGCGTACAGTACTGACAGCCGAAGCATTGGTCGTCGAGATGCTTCACGATCCCTGTGACCGGGTCTTTCTCGTAGGCATCAACCGGGCACGCGGACATGCAACCCGGTTCCAGACAGTGATGACAAGCCGTTGTGACATGCTGCAACACGGGCAACTCGGTCGTCCCGCCGATCAACATGCCGACATCACGCCACGTCTCGTTGTGATCGAGTCCGTTCAACGAATGACACGCCGTCACACACGCCTTGCAACCGGAGCAGCGATCGAGATCAACCTCAAACGCATATTGTTGACCCGGAGCAGGCAGGCTCGCCGGTATCAGCGATTTATAGTACCGCGACTGAGCCGGCAGATGGTGGTCATCATGCAACCTCGCGAACTCTTCGACGGCGGTGAGTTGCATCTGATCAGCCAGCAGACGTGCGAGAAGCGAGACGCCGCTGACGACAGTCATCTGGCGAGCGGGGGACGTTGACGCCCCGGTTGGCGAATCGCCGGATGGCACTCGGTCAACCGGGGGGCCGACGTCCCCCGCTCGCCTATTGTCTTCAATGATGACACTCATCGCGCGACCTACACTTCCAACAGTTCGCGCGGCTGAGCGGGAGTCGCGGCGGACGAGCAGTTCGTCTGACAGGACGTTGCTAAGCGGCAGCCGATTTCCGTCGCCAACTCGCGGTCGAGCAGTTCGGTTGGCGGAAGTTGCAGCATCACGTCATCGCCAGCGACACGCACCGGAAATGTGCGGATGCGATAGTCCTCACCTTGCAGCGACGCTCCGGTTTTCAGCGAGAAGGTTTTCTTGTGCAGCGGACACGCGACCTTCGGCGTTCCGGCCGCGTCGCCGAGGATGCCTCGGCCGAGCACGAACGCCTTCTTGTGCGGGCACATGTTCTGAGTCGCATACCATTCGCTGCGTGACGCGAAGTTGAAGACCGCGATCTGGACTTTGCCGTATTTGATCGTCGCCCCTCCGTCGGTCGGAAAATCCCAGGTCTTGCCGACCGAGACCCAATCAGTGGACCCTGCCATGGCAGCAGCCTCCTTCGCGTCATGTTCGCCGAGCGTGCGACCATCCAGCATCTTGAATTGTTCGAGCGACACCACCTCGCTGGGCCAGAAATCCGGCCGAGCTTGTCCACGTTCGGGGACGATCTCGATGCACGATTCGGTTTCATCCGTGTTGACGAACTGACTGAAGCGGCGGCGTTTCTCTGGATCGCGGACGACGGCGGCCCATTCGCATTCGTAGGTATCGACCAGCCGCTGCATCATCGCTTCGAGTTCGGCCGCGATGCCCAGCTTGTCATTCACGACGACGTCGCGGATGTGGTCGATGCCCCCTTCGAGCTTCTCGCACCAGACTGACGTGCGCGTCAGGCGGTCAGCCGTCATGATGTAGTACATGAAGAAGCGGTCGATGTATTTGAGCGCCGTCTCTTCGTCGATGTCCGCTGCGAGCAACTCTGCGTGACGTGGCTTCGCTCCGCCGTTGCCGCAGACGTAGAGGTTGTAGCCCTTCTCCGTCGCGACGAGGCCGACGTCTTTGCCCTGAGCCTCGGCACATTCGCGGACGCAACCGCTGACCGCCATCTTCACTTTGTGCGGAGCACGCACTCCCTTGTAGCGGTTCTCGACACGCACTGCGAAACCGACCGAATCTTGCACGCCATACCGGCACCATGTCGTCCCGACACAGCTTTTCACCGTCCGTAGTGCCTTGCCGTAGGCGTGTCCGCTTTCAAATCCCGCATCGACGAGCTGTTCCCAAATGTCCGGAAGATCTTGCACCGCCGCGCCGAACAAGTCGATCCGCTGCCCGCCCGTGATCTTCGTATAAAGACCGTACTTCTTCGCGACGTCGCCGAGCACGATCAACTTGTCCGGTGTGATCTCGCCACCGGGAACGCGCGGCACGACCGAATACAAACCGCCGCGCTGCATGTTCGCGAGGAACCGATCGTTCGTGTCCTGCAACGTCGCGTGCTGCTCATTGAGGATGACATCGTTCCAAAGACTGGCCAGGATCGACGCGACCGCCGGTTTACAGATTTCGCAGCCGTTCCCTTTGCCGCAGTGCTTCAGCACGGCATCGAACGACTTGAGTCCTTTGACCTTCACAACCGCGAACAACTCGGTGCGCGACAGCGAAAAATGTTCGCAGAGATGATTCGTAACGACCTTACCTGCCTTCTTCAGTTCCGCGTTGAACAGGTCCGTTACCAGCGGCATACAACCGCCGCAGCCGGTGCCGGCTCGCGTGCAGCTCTTCACGGCACCGACCGAATCGAGACTCCCTTCCCGGATCGCGTGGCAGATCGCCTGCTTGCTGACGTTGTTACACGAGCAAATCTGCGCGTCATCCGGCATCGCCTCGACACCCCCCAGCGACGCACCTCCCGTTTTACCGACAAGTAACTCATGCGGCTTGCACGGCAACGGCTGAGTTCCCTTCGCGAGAATCGAGAACGTCCCGTACTCCGACGCATCGCCGACCAGCACGCCGCCGAGCAGCTTCGTGCCATCGAGGCTGAAGATCAGTTTCTTGTAAACGCCGCCAAACGGATCTTCGAATGTCAGCGGCACCGCTCGCTCGGCCGGAGCCTCGTAGTCGCCGAACGATGCGACATCGCAGCCCATCAACTTCAGCTTCGTCGAGAGATCGGTCCCGGTGAAATGTCGCTCATCGCCGCACAGATTCGCCGCGACGATCTCGGCCATCTCGTAACCGGGTGCGACGAGTCCGTAAATCATGCCGCGATGCAGAGCACACTCGCCGATCGCATACACGTCGGGATCGGAAGTCCGCAGTTGATCGTTGACGGTGATCCCGCCGCGCGGGCCGACGTGAATGTCGCTCTCCTTCGCGAGATCATCGCGCGGGCGAATGCCGGCCGAGACGATCACCATTTCCAGATCGAGCGTTGAGCCGTCGTTGAATTCCAACCGCTCGATCCTGCCGTTCCCGTGAGCCTCTTTGCTGGACTTGTTGAGATGCACCTGCACGCCGAGCGATTCGATCTTCTTCACCAGCGTCCGCGAGCCAGCGTCATCAATCTGCCGAGGCATCAGTCGCGGAGCGAACTCAATGACGTGCGTCTCCAAGCCGAGATCAAACGCCGCCTTCGCCGCCTCCAGGCCGAGCAACCCGCCACCGATGACCGCACAGCGTTTTGATTTCTTCGAGTACTCGATGATCTGATTGAGGTCTTCGATCGTTCGGTAAACGAACACCCCTTGCTTGTCGAACCCCGGTACCGGTGGCACGAACGGGTACGAGCCTGTCGCCATGATCGCGACGTCGTACTGAATCTCGACACCCTTCTGCGAGCGGATGATTTTCTGCTCGCGATCCATTGAGCACGCACGGTCCCCCAGATGAATCTCGACGCCGTGCTCGCGATACCACTCCATCCGGCCGATCATCAGCTTCTCGGCATCGCGGTGAGCAAAGAAGCTCGTCAGCCCAACTCGGTCGTAAGCGGCACGCGGTTCCTCGCAGAAGGTGATAATGCGAAACTGCTTGGCCTTGTCGAACTCAACCAGCCTCTCGCAGAAACGCTGGCCGACCATGCCGTTGCCGATCACGACAACCGTCTTGCGTGCGAGCATCGGAGCCGAATCCTCGGGATCAGGTTCGTGAGTTGCTGTTTTCATGGCATCGCGGGTTTCGTGCAAATGGTCGAAGGTGAAAAGCGGGGGGAATCGTGGCTCAAATTGTTTGCGATTCTTGCCGGCGGATGCGGAGCACCACGCAGTGCAACCAGATCAGGCTCGCCACGGTAAGACCGAACACGACCCAAAACATCGACTGCGGTTGCCCAGTCCATTGCTTGAGGTACGCAAACAGCGGCGGCATCGCGAAGCCACCCAGCGCCGCCAATGATCCGACCAATCCGACAACCACACCCACGTCCTTCGGGTAATATTCCGGCACATACTTGATGGTTGACGCTTTGCCGAACCCTTGTGTGATCCCCAAGACGGTCACACAGATCGTGAACGCTGTCAGGCTCATCGGCATGAACAGCAGCAGCGACATCAGCGAGCCAATGATGAAGACCCCGTAGGTCACTTTGCGCGGACCAAACCGATCCGACAACCAGCCACCGAACGGCCGCAGCAGGCTCGATGCAAAGATGAAAGGAGTCGTCAGCAACGCCGCCTTGGCCAGCGGCAGGTCGTAGACAGTGACGAGGTACTTCGGCAGCCAGGCGGCCATCGCCACATAGGCCCCGAAGACCACTGTGTAGTACAGACTGAATCGCCACACGCGAATGTCCTTGAGCGGTGCCAGCATCGCGGTGAATGACCGCCCGGCTCCAGGCTTCTTGTCAGTTGCCGGAGCAATCACGGTCACGGCCAGCGCCATTAGCAACAGCAATACGCCGTAGAGAAACGGCACGAAGCGCCAACCGCCGGGTATCCAACCGCGCAGTACTCCGGCCGCCGGGACGAGTCCAATGAGCACAGGCCCAACCAATTTCGTCACCGAGGCTCCGACGTTGCCCGCTCCAAACAAACCCATCGCGAAGCCTTGTTGCTTTGGCGGAAACCAAGCCGCATTCCAGGCCGATCCGACCGAGAACGAGTTGCCTCCCATGCCAACCAGGAACGCGAAGACCATCAACTGCGCGTAGCTGGTCGCCGATGAAACCAAAAACGAACTGACGCTCGCGAAGAGCAGCAAGCCGACGAAAGTTCGCTTGCCACCCAAACGGTCGGCCAGCATTCCAAACGGCAACCGCCAGACCGCACCGTTCAGGATCGCGATCGCCGACAGCCAAGCCAGCGACACATCGTTGAATCGAAACTCCTGCTGAATCGGAATACCGAGCACTCCGAACATTAGCCACGCAGCAAAGCTGAGCGTGAAGCCGCTGAACGAAAGCCACAAGACTTTCGCACAATTCGTACGCTCGACGGCCTGAGCAAGATCGATACTTGTGGATAACCCCGGGTCGAGCGACCGCGCAGTACCCAATGCCGAGGCACTGGCGGGGTGCGACATTTCCGTAGACGACATGCAACAAGTTCCCAACCCGGTTGCGAAGACGTCCATGCCAGCGCACGATCATCATTCGGATCGGAAACTCGTTGGAGCGCAAACCGCAATCCGTGGCCGTCTCCTCAGCCCTCGCGGCGTTCAACGATCCCGACTCTTCAGGTGCCACAGGCTCGCTACAAGCCGCGTGCCAAAGACTGACCTAAGCTGGGGCAACTTCGGTTCAGACGCACGGAATACGAGTTTTTTACTCGCAAAAACCCATGTCACTACGAAGAGTCTGGATTTGCAGAAAAAAAACTGGTTCACAACCTGGGGACTGTCGGACCGAATTGCTGCTCAAAATCCGTGCGATGATGTTGGGCAATTAGTCGTTGTCGCCGACACCCGACTTCGTCCTTTGCACGACGAATTTGTGGCCACACTCGCACTGAGCCTTGCGGACATGCACCTGAGCACCGCACTTTGGACAGGGCTTTCGCCATGCGGACGGGGTTGCATCAAGCGTGACGCTCTTGTCCGGTTTTTTGGCCTTCAGTTTCTTCATCCGCTTTTCGTCAGCTTGCAACTCAGCGCATTGCGGATGGACACCTGCGGGGGAATACGAAACCTGGCCACAAACAGGACAAATTTTTCGCGGCGGAGTCGTGTACATCGGACCGGGTTTTTTTTGATTCATGGGAACCTGCCAGGTGAACTCGCCAATTGGCAGGGTATCGTACCACCCGCGAATCCGAGATTCCATCAGCCCTCCCGAATCAACCGATTTTGGCTCAGGGAACTGCGTTCGGAACGGATTGCAACGTCACCATCACTTCGACCGTTTGATCGCCACGAAGCAATGTCAGGCGAACCATTGCCCCCACCTCACGGCGGTCCAACGAACGATACAAGTCGTTTTGAGTTCGCACGACTTCGTCATCGATCTTGAGAATCACATCGCCGACAACTTGCGCTTCCCAGTCAATTCCGCGAAGGCCGGCCTTCTCGGCGGAACTGTTCGGAACAACCTGGGCGATCACAACTCCTCGCTTGATTAGCGGCAACGACGCCGCACGACGATCGTCCAATGTCCGAATTCCCAGACCGGGACGTTTGACTCGTCCGGTGTCGATTAATTGCGGAACCACTCGTTGCACCGTGTCGACTGGAACCGCGAAGCCAATTCCGATCGAACCGCCACTCGTCGTCTTGATGGCCGCGGTGACTCCGATCAGGCGGCCAGCACTGTCCAACAGAGGCCCGCCCGAGTTTCCAGGATTGATCGCCGCATCGGTTTGAATCACTCCTTGAATCGGACGGCCAGAGATCGATTCGATTTCGCGGCCCAAGCCCCCGATGATGCCGGTCGTAAGCGTCTGATCCAACTGAAACGGGCTGCCGATCGCAAACACTTTTTGACCGACCTCTAAATCAAACGAGGTTCCCAACGGAATCGGATGCAACTTTTCGGCCGGACATTCGACCTTAAGAACTGCCAAATCCTTGGATTCATCCGCTCCAACCCGCTTCGCTTCCAGACGCGTGTTGTCCGCAAGTGTGACCCAAGCTTTGTCCGATCCGTGGATGACGTGGTAGTTGGTGACGATGTAGCCGCTTCGATCCCACACGAAGCCACTTCCGGAACTTTCCGGGATGTCGACTTCCTTGAGTCTCTGCCAATCAAATCTCTCCACGACGTTGTCGACATGCACGACCGACGGGGCGACTCGTTTGAAGAGTTCGATCGTCGCCTTTTCATCCGCCGCAAGATCGCCACGCGCGACGATCGGACGCTCTTGTCGAGTGAAATCGCGGTACACCAACACCAGTACCAGAATCGCCAGCATCATCACCAGCGATCCGTTGACCGACACTCCAGGCCGTAAACGCGAGCCGGGGGAATCGAGGTCGTGACGAGGTTCCATGAGGCACCCCGAATCAGGGGTCAGAGGTGGGGGGGGCAGACTATTTCAAATCGGCAGCTCGCTCGCGCAATTCCTTCATCGCGGCGGCGAAGCGAACGCGGACTCGTTCGGGAAGTTTCGAAAACTGTCGCTGCACATCCGGAGTGATCGATTTCGCGCAGCGTTCCAGCATCGCCACCACTCGCTTGACTGTTTGCTCAACGCCGGTGGACGAAACGTTTCCCGGAACGTCGTCCAGCGTTTCACGGGGCGGAGTCGTGGCTCCGGTGCGAAATGGAGCGTATTCGCCAGAGGAAGCCGACAACGTCGCGGCATCGGAGGTCTCGCGGCCTCGTTTCGCCGAACCCGCTGGCATCGGTGCTCGGGACGCCGGAAGATCGAGATCCCCTTCGGCCCGCACCACCCCAGGACGGTCACTGTCGTAGGCGTCAAACGCCGCCGCTCCGTCGTTGCCGACCAACAGAGCTTCCTGATCCTCGGTCGCGCTCGTCGTGACGTCCTCGCCCCGTTGGAGCCGACGCCACGCCTTCATCTCGGCGATGGTCGCCTCGTTCTCGTTGGCCCAGCTCAGGCATTCGGCCGCATCATCCCAATTCAAAGCGATGTAAAAGTGCGACCACTTCAGGGCCGAGTAATTGTCGCGGACGTCGGTGAAGGTCTCACAGACGCGCCGCCGCTGATAAACTTGATCGCCAGACATGCCCACTAACTCGCCGAAATCAGCGTCTGTTCGGCCGCGAGCGAACTTCTTGGTCCACTGGACCGCGCATTCGCCGACGGTCCAGTTGCATTGACTGACCGCCGTTTGTGCTCGCTGAATGAGTTCCTTTTCTGTCTCGTGCTTCGCCGTCTTCGTCTGGCTCATGGACCTGGTCCCACCGGGTTTGTGACTCCGATCGTGGGTACCTCCGTGCCACCCGGCAGTGATTTCAGAAGCCTGAAAAACGCCTGCCTCCTCGCTCCCAATTGCCGCTATCCGTCAGCGGGGCGGGGATGGTATCGGCATGTTTGGGGGAATGCCACTGGCGGATGACACAGGAAATTGAGCCGACACGAAAAATGAACTTTATTCCGCCTTGCGAATTCCAACTTCCGAATTGTTGAAGCGTCGGTGCAAATCCACCAACGACGTCCGCACCGTCTCGCGGTCGCCGACGACGACGAAATTGCGGAACGTAAACTCGCCAGGTTCGATTCCGGCAGCAAGACGCAGTCGGAAGACGCTGTTCCACTTCACGACTCGTTCAGGAGTAAATCTCCAACGACCGTAACCGGCCTTCTCAAATCCTGGCGGCGGTTGTTGTGGCGAGTAGATCCCTATCGCATGGCTGCCGCTCTCCGTCGAAAAGAGGATCGGAAAGGACTGCTCGCCCGGTCCGTCGTCGAGCGGTTGCAGTTCCCCGGTTTGAGGCCGGAAGGTCCAGAACGAACGAAACACTGCTGGCATGTAGCCGGTCAACGACTCGAATTGCGCGAACGTGTGGCGTTCGTCGATCGGGACGGTGAAGGTGACGTCGTAACGAATGACGTGCGGCAATTCGGGAAGACCAATCTGCACGCGCTTGGTCAGCAGGTGATTCGATAATTTGGTGGAATTGAGCGCCGGATGACCTTCCGACTTTTGTCCCGGTGCAAGCCAGAAAGCCATCTGCGTGGTGGTCTGCAACGAGTCCAGCGTCGACCGTGAATGCAGCAGTCGGCTCGTCGACTTCAATCCAGCTCCGTCATCCCGCGAACCAGATTCGGTCGGATTAAATGCCTCGGCCCAATGCTCTCCTCCCGAGCTGAAGCTGCTGGCCGATTGCAATTGCCGACCGTGATCCGCGCTGTCGATGAACTCTTGGCCATTCCAGGTCAGCGAATGGATCGCTCCGGCCAGGCGTGAAGTCGTCCTGATGACGATCTCCGACTTTCCCGCCGCGCGGCGTATCACCAAGTCGGCGCGACGTGGCGGTTCATCAGCCACACCTCGGCCGATCAGCCCACAAAGCATCACAACGAGCAACAATAGAAAACGCATCTCGAAGTGCTCATCGAATGAAATGATCAGTCGCGGGGGCGACTGAGCGACGCAGGCGAGTCATTCCAAGACTCGCAACCGAATGTTTACGCCAGGATGTCGTGAACCACCCGCCCCGCGACGTCGGTCAGACGGAAGTTGCGGCCGGCATAGTTGTGCGTGAGGCGTTCGTGATCCATGCCAAGCAGATGCAGCGCGGTCGCGTGCAGGTCGTGCATGTGGACTTTGTCGAGAACGGCGTGGTGCCCCCAATCGTCTGTCTCGCCGTACGCGAAGCCGGGCTTCACGCCGCCGCCTGCCAGCCAGATCGTGAAGCCGCCGGGGTTGTGGTCGCGACCGGTGCCATTCTTCTCGGCGTACGGTGTGCGGCCGAACTCGCCGCCCCACCAGACCAACGTGTCTTCCAGCAAACCGCGCTGCTTGAGGTCGGTCAGCAATGCCGCGACTGGCTGATCGACCGCCTTGGCGTGATCGGCATGCTTGGGCATGTTGCTGTGCTGATCCCACGCGGGATTCGCCGAATTATCGGCGTAGTTCACTTGAATGTACCGCACGCCCGACTCGGCCAAGCGGCGGGCCATCAGGCACTGCCGGCCGAAGTCGTCGGTCGGCTTTTGGTCGATGCCGTACATCGCGAGCGTTTCCTTTGACTCGCGATTGAGGTCGAACACTTCCGGAGCGTGGTTCTGCATCCGAAAGCCCAACTCGAATGAATCGAGCACCGCTTGCAGTTCACCATCACCGGAATGCTGCGCAATCTGCTCGGTATTGAGCGAGCGGATCAGATCAAAACGCTCACGCTGCTCGGCCAGCGAGAGCCGGACGTTGCTGAGATTGCGAACCTGCGCCTCGCGTGTCGGGATGCCTGCCCGGCCGATGGCCGTTCCCTGATAGACCGGAGGCAAAAACGCACTGCCGAAGTTGCGTGGTCCGCCGTTCGCGATCGCCGGGCAAATTGACACGAATGCCGGCAGGTTTTGGCTCTCGGTCCCCAGACCGTAGCTGACCCACGCACCGACCGAAGGACGAATCAAATTCGTGGAACCGGTGTGCAAGAACAACGTCGCCGGTCCGTGAGCAACCCCTTCAGTGTGCATGCTGCGGATCACGCACAGGTCGTCAACGTGCTCGGCCATGTGCGGGAAGAGTTCCGACGCCCAGCGGCCACATTCGCCATGTTGCCGGAATCTCCACAGCGGTTTCATGACTCGGTGCTGCACGATCTTGCCCGTTTTGGCCAGCGTGCGCGCGTCATCGAATTCGCGCATTGCGCCATCGTGCTGATCGAGCAGCGGCTTGTGATCGAACGAATCAACATGGCTGACACCCCCCGCCATGAACAGAAAAATGATCCGCTTCGCTCGCGCTGGATGATGCGTGACTCGTGCCGCCAGCGGATTCTGGGGCGATCCCGTTGCGGCAGTGGTCTGTTGAGCCAGTCCAGTCAAAGCCAGCTGCCCGAAACCACAGGCGACCGTTTGCAATGCGCGACGGCGTGAGACTGACGAGCATAAAAACGACGAATCGCTCATTGTGAGTTCCTGACTTTGTCGTCGTGGCGACTTCGACTCAATGAAATTACGGAACCGAGGATTTTCGACTGACCTGACTGCATCTGGCTATCGGAATGACTGGAGGCTGCGTCGCCTGACCAACCAATTTCAACTGCAGTCGGGAACGCTTGAAAAACACTTGGCATCAAAAACAAACACACCACCATCGTAGCAATTGATTACGGCATCTCCCAGCTTTTTCCGTCCCAGGCGATGACCTGCTCAAGCATCTTCACGACTCCGGCCGAGAACGTCTGGAACAGGTATTCCCCTTTGTCGGCCGTCGCGTGGCGTGGGTTGCCGATGTGACCGGGGACGGTACGGTCCTTTGTTGTCCAACCGCGATAGGCCGGCTCGAACGCGAAGCCGGGGCGGACCTCTTCGAGCTGCGTGACCTCCTTTTTCACCAGTTGCGGAGCGAGCCGCAGCATCATCGACGTCTCGAATTCGCACGCGTGGCCCATCTGCGTCTGCACCAAATCGGAGCGGCCTTCGTTGGGCTTGGCACTATCCCAGTAGGTCGCGAACAGCAGCAGCAAGTCGTGGCGATTGCGATGCCTTTGCCGAAGCTCGAAGGTCGCTTGCCGGCCGGGGATCGTGTTGCCGCCGTGCCCGTTGAGAAACACAATCCGGCGGAACCCATGCATCAGCAGGTTCTCGGCCATGTCGTTGAGCAGATCGAGATACACGCGCGGACTGGCCGACATCGTCCCCTGAAAATCCATGTGATGGTGCGAGTTCCCCAGCCACATCAGCGGAGCGACAAGCGTTCGCTGGCCCATCGTCTCGTTGACTCGCCGGACAATTTCGCCGAGCAACATGCTGTCCACGAAGATTGGCAAGTGATGCCCGTGTTGCTCGATTGCCGCGACCGGTACAAGTACCGGTAGATCACGCGAGAGATTTCCGACTTCCGGCCAGCTCAGTTCTTGTAACAGCATTGCGAGTCCCTTTGGTGTGAGAAGTTTCAACGTACAAGACTAACCCCAGGCGCGAGCGAGGGCGAACGATTCATCGACTCTGAACTCGCATTTGGAAACTCATTCCGAATGCTCGCCCTCGCTCGCGCTTCGGGTTAGTGTGTCGGCCAATGGATGGCCCGCTAATTCTGCCAAATCGTCTTCAAAGAATCATGTCCCACGAATGAGGGGAGCAAACGATGCAAAGATTCTGGTGCAACGTGTGCGTGGCGTTTCTGATTTTCATGTCCTCGTTGGCAACGGCTGACGAACTTCGTCCCGTGCGGATCGCCAAGCCGGTTGGCGGGCACATTCATCCGGCAGCCTGTGTCAGTTCGAAGGGGACGATTGTCGTCACCTACGGCCAGATCAATCATCGCGACCTGAGAATCTTGCGATCGGCGGACGGCGGGCGAACCTGGACCGAACCGACCCCATTCGAGCACACGATCCAAAAGACGTACTATCCCGGCTCGCTGACGACACTCCGCGATGGGCGGCTGATGCACGCCTGGAATCGCTGGAGCGGCGAGAACAACGAACTCGAACCTCGCTCAGTGCTGTTTTCGCTGTCGGAAGACGACGGCGTGTCGTGGAGCGAACCAAAACCGCTTCCGCGCACCGAAAATGTGATGAGTGTCATCCGGCACCCGATTGTCGAACTCGAAGCGAACTGCTGGCTGGTTCCGCTGAGCGATCGGACGTTTCAGTTCGATCCGACCACCGGCCAAAGCGAACCGTTCGGCGACGGCCGCTTGCACGGTTTGGTGCCGATCGTTCGCACTCCGAAGGGAACGTTCATCAGCGGCGGGGGCCTGCGTTCGACCGACGGTGGCAAGACTTGGAAGGAGGTCGAGAAGTTTCCGAACCTCAAGGAACAGGGCTGGCGGCACGAGATGGTCTGCTTGTCGAACGGATTGTTGCTCGCGTCGGAGATTCCCGGCCCCGGCGTTGGAGGCGAGCGAATTCGGTATGTCCTCTCGCGAGATGATGGGCTGACCTGGAAAGATACCTTCGAGTACCACAACCCCGGCCGCCCGATCGGTGGCCGAGCTTGCCCGCGGACCGTGGAAGTCGACGCGAAGACGATCGGAGTCGTCTTTTATGATGTCAGCGAGCAGCAGGAGGGTGGGCCTGGTTTGTTTTTCCTGTGCATTCCGATCACGAGTCTGGGAAAGTAGGCCGGGCTTTCCAGCCTGACCGGAATTGGCAAACCGCGTCGATCGCCGTTCGTCACCCTGAAAAGGTTGACCTACGAGAACACCTTTCACTCAGGCATTCGTAGTGTATGATCCGATTGAGAATCTTGAACGACTTGCCGATGACCAGGGGCCGAACCATCTTGAAACCGCATCAACATCAAACAGGCTGCTCGCGGCGTGAGTTGCTTCAGGTCGGCTCCTCTGGTCTGCTGGGACTCGGTTTGCCATCGTTGCTGGCGGGACGAACTCAGGCGGCGGAAACCTCCTCGGCGATGCGAACTCCGAAGTCCGTGGTGATTGTTTTTTTGACTGGCGCGCCCAGTCATCACGACACGTTCGACATGAAGCTCGATGCGCCGGCGGAGATTCGTGGCGAGTTCCAGCCGATCGCGACGTCGATTCCCGGCTATCAGATTTGCGAGCACCTGCCGCAGCTCGCCGCACGAGCCAACAAATACACAGTCGTCCGCTCACTGTCGCACAATGACAACAACCATTTGATGTCTACACATCACGTCCTGACCGGCGAGCCGCAGCCGGGCGGATTCTTCGACAAAATAGCATCGCGAGACGACTGGCCTTGCTACTCCGCAGGACTCGCGTACTTGAGACCGCGCGGCGACGGCCTACCAAGCGGTGTGAACCTGCCGACGTTTTTGCGAGAAGGTCCGCTGACGTGGCCGGGGCAGCACGCGGGGTTGTTGGGACCGAACTACGATCCCTGGCAGATTACCGGAGATCCGAGCAAGCCGGACTTCCGAGTTGATGCGCTCACGCTCGCGCAGGGGATCGACGTGAATCAGCTTGGACGCCGGCAAGTGCTGCTCGACGAAGTCAATCGGCAGCAGTCACAGCTCGGTGAAGTCGCGCAGTCGATCCGCTTGCAGAAGGACCAGCAATTGGCGATCTCGATGCTGACCTCCAGCCGATTGGCTCAGGCGTTTGAGTTGCATCGCGAATCGCCAGAAGTCCGGAATCGCTACGGCGAGAACTCGACCGGGCAGTCGTTGCTGCTGGCTCGGCGATTGATCGAGTCGGGTGTGCCAATCGTGCAGGCGAACATCGGCCGCGTCCAGAATTGGGACAGCCACAGCGACATCTTCCCGACGCTAAAGAACCGCTTGCTTCCGCCGCTCGATCAGGGAGTCGCCGCATTGCTGGACGATCTCGAAACGCGCGGACTGCTGGAGAACACTCTGGTGATGATGCTCGGCGAGTTCGGTCGCACTCCGAAGATCAACGCCCAGCGTGGCCGAGACCACTGGGGACCTTGCTTCTTTGGACTCTTCGCCGGCGCGGGCGTCCGCGGCGGCCAGATCATCGGCCGCTCGGACGATACCGGATCCTATCCAGCCACGAGAGCATACTCCCCCAACGACGTCGGCGCGACGGTCTATCACCTGCTCGGCATACCGCCCGAAGCGGAAGTTCGCGACCGGCTCAATCGCCCGGTGCGTCTCAATCGCGGTGACGTCATCGAACCGCTCTTCAGCGGCGCGGAAGCGTGAAGGCGAGTTCTTGCAGGTTTCCGTACACGACGGCCTGTGGACAGGACCAGACGTAGAAAAACATCGCTTCGCGAATTGCGCGCTCGGCGGGATGCCCGCTGACGAAACCGGTCCCTTTGGCGGCAGCCAGAGAACTTTGAGCCAGCCGCGTGACGTACGAATTTGCCCGAAGCCGAATTTGTTCCGCCGAACACGCACCGGGCTCGCATCGACTCGTGGCAAACAATGCGTCTTCCAGCAAGCGACCTTCGTCGAAGAATTGCGAGACCATCGGTTCGAGGCTCGGATTCTGCCTCAGTTCGTCACACAGTGCGCGCAGAATTGACCGCGATGTCCCCAATGCCAGAGTGGACGTGCTCAGCGATCCCGATCCACCACGACTGCCGACCTTCAGGACTTCCAGAGCAGGACCAGCGACGATCTGTTCCGGTCGAATCGTCACGTTGCGCAGCTCGATCGAACCGGTCTGCGATGCGGTCAGCGCGAGAAACTTCTGTGGCGGAGCGATCGTCAATCCGGGATCGGTCGTTTCGATTGCGGCCAGCAGTTGCTCGCCGTTGGGAGCGGTTCCTCCAACGACGATCAATTGCGAGGCGTTCGCACCAGTGACCCACGGAATGTGACCGCTCAACCGAAATCCGTCGGCAATCGGCTCGGCCGTCACGGCCGGGCCGGGGCCGCGAGAGCGCGATGTCGTCAAATGTGAGATGCCAACCGTCGTGAAACACTCACCACGAGCGAGCCGTGGCAGCCAAGACTCTTGCAAGGTCTCGCGGCCGCAGGTCACCAATTTTTGCACTGCCGAGTTGAACTGCGTAAGGATGAACGCGCTCGTCAAGCAGGCGTCGGCCAGTTCGAGGTAGCCGCGGAGGATCTCCGGTTCGTCGAGTTCACTCCCTCCCCAACGGCGTGGGATCATCCAGCCAAACACCCCCGCCTGGGCCAGCAGCGTCATCTGCCGAGCAGGCCATTTCCCCGCAGTCTCCAGGTCCGCTCGCCACGAGGCCAGTTCGGTCAACATAGTTGCCGGGGTCATCCACACTCCAATTCTTAGGTCAGCCTTTCCAAGCTGACTCGATTAACATGCGACACCGACTTGCCAATTCGACTCAGACGCGAAAGCCTATCCGACGAATCCTGAAACTGCATTGAGCACGACGACAACCATCGTACAGAACAGTTGAGTTGTTGCGCCGACGGTAGCATGGCCCCTCGGGCGTCCTATTTTGAGAATGAGGCCGTGCAGGAAGTCCGGGGGCAGCCATCCGACATTCACGCAATCACCAGTCTGACGAAAGAAAGTCCGACATGCCGACTAACGAGTTCTCGGGGAAAACAATTCTGGTCACAGGCGGCTCGCGCGGCATCGGCCGAGCAGCGGCGCTCCGGCTGGGAAGCGAGGGTGCTCGTGTCGGAGTCAACTTCGTCACTCGCCGAGACAAGGCGGAGGAGGTCGTCCGCGAGATCACAGCGTCCGGTGGATCAGCCGTTGCGGTGCAAGGGAACGTGACCTCGGCCGACGATGTGCAACACATGGTCGAGAAGACTCGTGCGGCGTTCGGTCCGATCGACATGCTGGTCCATTCGGCTGGCCTGAGCATCGTCGAGCCAGCGGTCGACGTTACCTGGGAAACGTGGCGGCAGATCATGAGCGTGAATCTCGACGGCACGTTTCACGTCATCTATGCGCTCAAGGACGAGATGATCTCTCGACAATTCGGCCGGATGGTGCTGCTCTCGTCGATCGCGGCTTTGCGAGAGCGAAAGAACCAAGTCCATTACTCGGCCGCAAAGGCCGGAGTCATTGCGATGTCCCGCTGCCTGGCCGAAGCTTGGGCCGAGTACAACATCCGCATCAACACCATCAGTCCAGGGTTGATCGAAACGGACATGGGACAACTCATCTCCGGCGCCGCGAAGCAGTACGTTATCGACAACACGCCGATGAAACGGCTCGGCACACCCGAAGAAATCGCTTCGGCGATTCGCTTCCTGCTCAGTGACGAATCCAGTTTCATCACTGGCCAGTCGCTGGTTGTCAGCGGCGGTCGAGTCATGTTGCCTGGCTGATCTCGAGGTGCCACACTGCGGGGAGACGAAAGGATTAAACGATGATCTTGCGGCCCATCACAATGCTCGTTTTGATCGCGCTGGTGATGTCGCCCGACCTCCGTGCTCACGAGAAGTCGAGCGAAGCAGAGAAGCTGTTCGAATCGAAGATCCGCCCTCTGCTGGTCGAGCGTTGCCACAAGTGTCACACGGGTGACAAACCTAAAGGGGGCCTGCGGCTCGATTCGCGCGAGGGACTGCTGAAGGGAGGCGAGACCGGGCTGGCCATCGTCGGGGGGAAGCCGGACGAGAGCCGGCTGATGAAAGCCGTGCGGCATCAAGACGGACTGGCGATGCCCCCAGATGGAAAGCTGAACGAAGCTCAAATCGCCACGCTGGCGGAGTGGATCAAGTTGGGAGCGGCTTGGCCGGGTACGACAATCATCGCAAAAACCGCAGTCGTTCCGCCGCTCAGTTCGATCGTGGCGACGTTACCAAACGATGGTGAGTTGGCGAAGTCGTTGCAGCTCTGGTTGCGAGCCGATTCGCTGACGCTGGACGACGGGGACCCAGTCCATGTCTGGCCGGATCAGAGTGGCCACGGTCGTGACGTCTCCGCAACGAAGGGGGTGCGTGTCGGCGGTGTCGGTATGCCGGCGAAATTCGTCCGCGCGAGTGCGCTGCTGAAACGCCCTGGCGTGCGGTTTGATACGACTACCGGATTGGCTTCGTCCCCGGATCGGCCGATCGACATTCGTGGTGATGCCGCGCTGACGATCATTGTGGTGATGAACCTGCAGCCTCATGAAGCGCAGCCGCCATACGACGGCGTCATCGGGATCGGCAACCCGGCTTGGCCGGGCGATCCGGGAAAGCCGCTGGCCGCGCTGCTACAGATCAACCGGGGCGAGGATCACGCGTTGCACTTCGCTGGTGGCTGGAATCACGATGCTTCGTTGGGGAATGGCTCGTTCAAGCCGTACTACGGCAAGCCAATCCTACTGACGATCACCAAACAGCCCGGGCCGATGCGGACAACGACGCGAATATTCGTCAACGGAATCGATGCCCGTAGCCACGCTCGCCAGAACGTGGGTGATCTCGCGCCGGACTCACGCTCTGGCGAGCCTGACTACCAGCCACTTGCAGGGCGCGACGGCGTCCCGGACATCCAGCATCGGACGGACATTGGGGCCTATCTTGGCAAAGCGCTGAGTTGGGCCGGTTCGATTCAAGGAGACGTCGGAGAGGTGCTGGTCTACAACCAGGCGCTCAACGATGCACAGCGTTTGAACGTCGAATGCCATCTCGCCGACAAGTTCGGCTTGTTCTTCAAACCGTTGCAAGACACAGCACCGCGCACGGTTTTCACAATGGACGAGAAGAACTTCTGGGCGTATCAGCCGGTGAAGGATGTCGCTCCGCCGAGCGTGAAGAATGAGAACTGGATCAAGTCGCCGATTGATCGATTCGTGCTTCAGCAAATGGAAGCGGATGGAATCACTCCCGCTGCTCAGGCCGACAAGCGGACACTGCTGCGGCGACTTACGTTTGATCTGACCGGACTCCCACCGACACCTGACGAGGTCGCCGCATTCCTGGACGACAACTCGCCCCAGGCCTACGAAAAGGTCGTGAACCGCCTGCTCGATTCGCCGCATTACGGCGAGCGGTGGGCGCGGCACTGGCTCGATGTCGTTCGCTACGCCGAGTCGACCGCCAACGACGCCAACGCCGTGATGCGGTTCGCCTGGCGGTATCGCAACTACGTCATCGACGCCTTCAACCGCGACCTGCCGTACGATCAGTTTCTGATCGAGCAACTCGCGGGTGACTTGCTGCCTCCAATTGACTCGGTCGAGACGAACACGCGACGAATCATCGCGACGGGCTATCTGATGGTCGGACCGAAGGCGCTCGCCGAAACCGACAAGGAACAATCCAGGCTGGACATCGTCGACGATCAAATCGATGTGACGGGACGTGCGATGCTCGGCCTGACCATCGCGTGTGCTCGCTGTCACGATCACAAATTCGACGCGATCCGCACGACGGACTACTACGCCCTCGCCGGCATCTTCCGCAGCACCGAACCGTTTCAGAACGAAGTCCGCAACGCCACGATGTGGTGGGAATTCCCGGTGTCGCAGGGCGCGGGGAAGGAGCCAATCACGGTGATGGCTCCGAAGGATTCGGCCCCACGCAACCTGCGAATCCACCTCCGCGGCAATCGGTTCACGCTGGGAGCAAGCGTGCCTCGCGGCTTCGTCCAAATTTTGGCGAACCGCGCGGCGTTAGGCCCAGAACGTCCCGCGAGTAGCGATCTCACTTCTGTTGATCAGAGTCCAGAAGTTGACGCCCATCGGCTCGCCAATACTGTGACGACGAGCGGTCGATTGGAACTCGCTCAGTGGATTGCCAGCAAAGACAATCCGCTGACGGCGCGCGTGATGGTCAATCGCATCTGGCAGCACCATTTCGGCCAAGGTCTCGTGGCGACAAGCGACAACTTCGGCACGCGCGGCGAACGCCCGTCTCATCCGGAATTGCTCGATTGGCTGGCGTCACGGTTTGTCGAGAGTGCCTGGAGCATGAAATCCATGCACCGGCTGATCTGCTTGAGTGCGACGTATCAGCAAATTGAAAACGGGAGCGCCGCATCGGACTCTTCACCCCGTCACCCCACCCGCCGTCGCCTCTCCGCTGAAGAACTTCGCGATTCCATGCTGGCCGTCAGCGGCAAGCTTGATCGAACCCCCGGCTCGAACGAATCCGGCGAGTTCCTCGTCAGTAAAGCCGAGAACATCGGTGCGATGATCCTGCCCAACCGAGTCGCCGCCGACGATCCGTTCTACACGACGTTCTCGAAACGGAGCATTTATCTCCCCGTCGTTCGCAACATGCTTCCGGATGTCCTGGCCTTGTTCGACGCGGCTGATCCCAACGGAGTCACTGCGCAGCGCAACGAGACAACCGTCGCTTCACAATCGCTGTTCCTGCTCAACAGTCCGCTCGTTCGCGACCAGTCGCGAGCCTTCGCCGAGCGACTGCTGGCAGACCAATCACATTCTCCTCCACAACGGATCGAGCAAGCACATCGGTTGGCATTCGGCCGAGGAGCGACGGTGGAGGAACAAGTTCAAGCGAGCGAATTCCTGGCGGCCTATTTGCAAACGCCTTCAGTTCTTAATCGTCCTGAACCAGAACGCCAACTCGCGGCCTGGCAGAGCTATTGCCAGTCACTGCTGTGCTCGAACGAATTCCTGTATGTGGAGTGAAAAGGCCATGAAAGCACCTCTTTCCCGTCGCGAATGGCTGCAACGATCCGCCTGCGGATTCGGCCACTTGGCTTTGCTGAGTTTGCTCGCAAAAGACGCTCGTGCCGACTCGCTGCCACCGAACACTCCACTTTCACCGCGAGATCCTCATCACCTTGCGCGGGCCAAACGAGTTGCGTTCCTGTTCATGCACGGTGGCGTTTCGCATGTTGATTCGTTTGATCACAAGCCGAAGCTCGCTGAGCACAACGGCCGGCCGCTGCCATTCGCGAAGCCGAAGTTTGAGTTCGCTCCGACCGGCAACCTGTTGGCGTCTCCGTGGCAGTTTCAGAAATACGGAGAGAGTGGCATCGAAGTGAGCAACTTGTTTCCGCAGATTGGATCGTGCATCGACGACATCTGCGTGATTCGTTCGATGAACGGTGGCGATCAGGTGTCGCATGGGCCGGCGCTGCTCAATATCAACACTGGGAGTGGCGTTTTCGCTCGGCCGAGCCTCGGCGCGTGGACGCTTTACGGACTGGGTACCGGAAACCAGAACCTACCGGGATTCATTAGCCTTAGTCCGTCGCTGTATCACGGCGGAGCACAGAACTACGGTTCTGCGTTTCTCCCCGCCAGCTTTCAGGGAACCCGCATCGGCGATGGCAGCACGAACTACAAAGACGCCAAGCTGTCGAACCTCACACCGGGAGACGATCCCGCGCTGCAGCGACTGCAACTCGACCTGCTGGCTCGCCGCAACCGAGCACACTTGGAACGACTCGGGGACGCACCGCAGCTTGAGGCTCGCATCGCAGCGTTCGAAATGAGCTATCGTATGCAGGCTCAAGCTCCGCAGGTGATGGACCTGAGCCGGGAATCCGCCGCGACGCAGGCATTGTATGGAGTCGGCGCTGAACCGACCGACGAATACGCTCGGCAATGTTTGCAAGCTCGCCGACTGCTCGAAGCGGGTGTCCGGTTCGTGCAGGTCAACTTCAGCTACCCGCGCAACTATTGGGACGCTCACGGCGACCTGCGCAACAATCACACGACCAACGCCAAGAAAGTCGATCAGCCGATCGCCGCGTTCCTCACCGACCTGAAATCGCGCGGCATGCTCGACGACACGCTGGTGATCTTCGGCACCGAGTTCGGTCGCACTCCTGCGGCTCAAGGGACTGATGGTCGCGATCACCACCCGCATGCCTTCAGTGTCTGGCTTGCCGGCGGCGGAGTCCGTGGCGGCATGACCTACGGCCAGACTGACGAGTACGGCTACTACGTCGCCGAAAACAAAGTCACGATGCCCGACTTCCACGCCACGATCCTGCACTTGCTCGGCCTGGACCACGAACGTCTGACGTATCGCCACGCCGGCCGCGACTACCGCCTGACCGATGTCGAGGGCGAGGTGATCTCGCAAATCATGGCTTGAGCAAATATGGCACTGACCCGACGCACCAGCGCGGGTTATTTTGCGGAGGCTTTGCTCCGTTCATTGAACAGCAGCGCGAAGGCCACGATCAGCACAGCCGACATTGCGGCGGGGATCATCCAGATTTCCTGCCACGAGTGTGACTCGCCATGCTTGTAGTGCTCGCCAACGATGCCGGAGAGCCATGAGCCGATGAACATTCCGGCTCCGAGTGTGACGACTCCGTGCAGTCCTTGAGCGGCGGCGCGAATGTCTTCGCCGGCGTGCTTGTCGACGTACATCCGGCCCATCACAAAGATGAAGTCGTAGCACATGCCGTGAACGCAGATCCCGACAAACAGCATCCAGAGCGCATCACTGTTGCTGACGAAGGCCGAGAAGAGTCCGAACCGCACCGCCCAAGCTGCGATGCCCACCAGCAGAACCCCTTTCACTCCCAGACGCGGCAGCAGCAACGGCAACAGCACGAGGAAGACGACGTCCGAGACCTGGCCCAGCGTCATCTTCGCAGCGGAGTTCTCGATTTTCAGTTCGGTCATGAACACATTCATCCAACTGAAATAGAAACTCAACGGCACGCAGATGAGGAACGAACAGACCATGAACGTCGCGAACGAGCGATCGCGCATCAGCTTCAGCGCGTCGAGGCCCAGCATCGTGCCGAGCGAGATCGGCGCGTTCGCTCCCTTGGGAGGAGTGTGCGGCAGCGTCAGCGAATACAGCCCCATCACCAACGCTGCACCGGCCGCCAGATGAAACATCCTGGCGGAGTTCTCCAGCTTCAGCCAACTGACCACGAGTCCCGCCGCGATCCAGCCGACACTCGCCATCACCATCACCAGCGGAAATTCCTTGGCCGGATTCTTCGAGTGATGCAGCGTCAGCGCGTTGGTCAATCCATGCCCCGCCATGTATGTCACGGTGTAGGCCAGCAGCGCTGGATAAAACTGTCCGAAGCTTTCCAACGTCGAGACGAGGTACAGCAAGCCGGCTCCGGCCAGATGCAGAAACGCCAGAATCCGCTGTGTTGCGAAGAAACGATCGGCCAAGATTCCGACGATGAACGGCGACACCAATGCACCGACGGCTGTCGAGCCATACGCGAGTCCGATCTGCCCGCCCTCGAAATGCAGCGTCTTGTCGAGATACGTCCCCATCGTGACATACCACGCGCTCCAGACGAAGTAGTGCAGGAAGACCATGATCCACAGGCGGAGGAACAACAGAGGTTGCATGAGTTGGCTTCCTAAGTGGTTGGCGTGTCGCTTCACGGACTCAGTGCTACAACCTAACCTGAAAGGCGCGCTGCGTGAACCGTGTTGCTTCTGCCACGCGGCCGCGAAGACACAACGAAGGACGCGCAATGCCTCTCACTGACTCGCCGAAGTACCCGCTGACTTGGGAACTCGATTCGATCCTGCCGCACCCGGAAGTCGCCGACTTTCGAGCGGTGTTGAACGATTATCGGACTCGGCTCACGCAACTGGCCGACGAGTCCGATCGGCTGCCGTCGCTCGATGCGGAGCCGGCGAACGTCTCGGACTGGAAGCGATTACTCAAGGAATATGCAGCGGTCGAGCGACTCGCCAGCGATTTGTCGTCGTTTGCCGGATGTCATGCCGCCGCCGACGCGGCCAATAAATTGTTTCAGCAACTGGAGGGAGAACTGTCGGCGCTCGATCCGCTGCGATCGCAGATCGCGACCAACGTCGAGTTCGCAGTGAAGGAGGCCGATGCCGATGCGCTCACGCGGATGTTGTCATTGGATTCAGAACTGTCCGAGTTGCAATTCTTCTTCGACGAGCGTCGTCGTAACGCGGCACTGCGGTTACCGAAGGAGCGCGAGCAACTCGCAAACGATTTGGCAGTCGATGCAATTCACGCCTGGGGACGGCTGTACGATCGGCTGTCGGGCGAGCTGAAAATCCAGGTCATGGAAAAGGGAGAGATCATCGAGAAGTCCCCCGGCCAGGTCATGTTTGATTCGCCGCAGCGAGCGATTCGCGAAAACAATTTCTTCGCCGCCGACAAAGCCTGGACAACACTTCAAGACTCGTGTGCCGAGGCACTCAATCACATCGCCGGATTTCGGCTGACGAAGTATCGGCATCTCGGCTTGACCGGCAGCGACGTGCATCTGGCGGCCCCCTTGCGCTACAACCGCATGCGCCGCGAGACGCTCGATACGATGTGGTCGGCGGTGACAGCTCGCAAGCCGGTCCTGCTGAGGTATCTCGCGAAGAAGGCGGAACTGCTCGGCTTGAAGCGGCTCGCCTGGTGCGACCTGTCGGCTCCGCTGCCGAGTTCATCGGGTGAGGCCGAAGAACTGAGCTACGACTGTGCCTGCGACACCGTGATCCGCACGTTTCGCGAGTTCAGTCTCGACTTCGGCAACTTCGCCCAGGACGCGATCAAGAACCGTTGGATCGAAGTCGAGAACCGCCCCGGCAAACGGCAAGGAGGCTTCTGCACCGGCCTGCCGACGAAACGGCAGTCGCGAATTTTCATGACCTATACGAACTCGGCCGACAGCATGAGCACGTTGGCTCACGAACTGGGGCACGCGTACCACTCGCACGTTCTGTGGGACCGGCCGTTTTTCTTGCAGGACTACCCGATGAACCTCGCCGAGACCGCATCGACGTTCGCCGAAGCGGTCTTGGGTGAACAGCAACTCCGATCCGCGAAGTCCGTAAGCGATGAGCTACAACTGCTCGACAACATGCTCGGCGACGCGGTCGCGTTTCTGATGAACATTCACGCGCGATTCATTTTCGAGGACCGCTTCCACCGCGAACGCCGCGAGGGTGAGGTCTCGCCCGAACGGCTCTCCGAATTGATGCTCGCCGCACAACAGGAGGCGTATCTCAACGGGCTGGCGGACGACGGTTGGAATCCGCGATTCTGGGTCAGCAAGCTCCACTTCTACATCTCTGGATTGCCCTTCTACAACTTCCCATACACGTTCGGCTACTTGCTCTCATTGGGAACATTCGCGACGGCCAAGAGTTTTGCCGGCGACTTCCCCAAGCGATACCGCGAACTGTTGATCGCGACCGGTTGCTGCGAAGCGGAAGAGGCGGTGCAGAGCACGCTCGGCGATGACCTGACGCAGCCCGACTTCTGGAACCGCAGCCTCGACGTCGTCGAGCAGCGGGTCGAACGGTTCTTGCAACTGGCAAATGCACGATGAAGCCCGCGATCCGAGCCGCGTTGTTTTTGCTGGTACTTTTCGCGATCCCGATCGTCCCGTTCCTGTGGTTGGGAGAACCGTTCGAGGCGGGGCTGATCCAGTCGCTTCACGAACCGTCCTCTCCTGGTGTCGTCGTCGGTTGGGTGATTGGTTTGTTGGCGGTGGACATGTTCCTTCCGGTGCCGTCGAGTGCGGTCATCACGTATTCCGGCGGAGTAATCGGCGTGTGGACCGGCACGCTGGTCTCGTGGATCGGTCTTTCGATCGGAGCAATCGGTGGATTCGGATTGGCTCGGGCATTTGGCGAAACGATCGCGAGGCGATTCTCTGAATCTGAAGACATCGAGCGGATGAGCCGATTTACTCTGCGACACGGCGCAACGGCACTCGTGCTGACGCGTGCGTTGCCGATTCTGGCCGAAGCGTGCGTGCTGATGCTCGGGGCCAGTCGGTTGAGCTGGCGTCAGTTTTTGCTGCCGATGTTGGTCAGTAATCTGTTGCTGTCGCTGACATACTCGGCATGCGGAGCGTACTTCCAAGGTTCCAACGCGTTTCCAATCGCGCTCGTCGCGTCTGGAGCGGTACCGCTCATCGCAGCGCTGGTCATTCGACGACTGTGGAAGTCACCATAGGCCAGGCTTTCCAGTCTGATCCGAATTGGCAGCACGACACCAACTTATTGATCGGGTTAGTCTGGAAAGGCTGACCTACATTCGTAAATTGTTGCCATGACTCAACCCGCTCCGACCGCAGATGCACGACTTGTCCGAGGTCTCGGCTTGCCGCAGGCAATCGCGCTGAATGTCGCGAACATGGTAGGGATTGGGCCGTTCATCACGATCCCCGGTTTCATCGCGGCGATGCATGGGCCGCAGGCTTTGATCGCGTGGGTCATCGCTGCCGTGCTGGTGATTTGTGACGGGCTGGTCTGGAGTGAACTCGGCGCGGCGTTGCCCGGCAGCGGCGGAACGTATCACTTCCTGCGCGAAATCTTCGGGAAGCGAGAGACCGGTTGGGGACGACTGTTGCCGTTTCTGTTCGTCTGGCAGTTCCTGGTCAGCGGCACAATGGAGATTGCGTCGGGCTACATTGGCGCGGTGCCGTATGTCGATTATGTCGTGTCGTACTGGCTCGATCGGCCGCTGACAGTGGACGGTGTTCGGCAAGTCTGGTTTTTCCAGAATGAAGAGGGAGTCGCCTCTGCGAGCGCTGCGTTGATGGTGACGTTTCTGCTCAGTCGTCGAATTCAGGTGGTCGGTTGGCTGAGCCTTGCACTCTGCGCGGGGACGGCGATCACAGTGCTCACGGTGATCGTCGCCGGGCTGACGCATTTCGATGCGTCACTCCTGAAGTTTCCTCCTGATGCGTTCCATATCACTCCGAGTTGGGTGAACGGCCTGGGGGCGGCGATGTTGATCGCGATCTACGACTACCTGGGCTACTACAACATTTGCCATCTCGGCGAAGAGGTGCGTGATCCGGGTCGGACGATTCCGCGAGCGGTCATTACGTCGGTGGTCGTGGTCGCGGCGGTCTACTTGACAATGAACCTGTCGATCATCGCCGTTGTGCCGTGGGAGCAGGCGATGGCATCGAAACAAATCGCCGCGATGTTCATGGAGACCCTGTTTGGCAAACCGGTCGCGGCGGCGTTTACGATTCTGATTCTGTGGACGGTGCTGGCCTGCATGTTTGCGATCACACTGGGATACTCGCGGATTCCGTATGCGGCGGCGCTCAACGGGGATTTCTTTCCGGTGTTTGGTGAGGTTCACGCGACAAAGCGGTATCCGGCCGTGTCACTCTGGACACTCGGCGGACTGACGGCGGTGTTTTGTTTCCTGCCACTGCAAATGGTGATCGAAGCCGCGGTGACGGTGCGGATTCTCGTGCAGTTTGTGGCTCAGATCCTCGGTCTGCATTTTTTGAGAAAGACTCGGCCGGACGTTGTGCTCCCGTTTCGGATGTGGCTGTATCCGCTGCCGAGCTTGTTGGCTCTGGGTGGCTGGTTGTTTGTTTTGGGGACGCGCGTTGATTTGCTGTGGATGGTGCTTGGAGTCATCGCCAGCGGCGCGACGGTATTTTTCTTTTTCCTGTGGCGCCCAAATCCGCACCGCGAGCGTTAGGGAACGGTTATTCGCATTGTACGAGGTCGCTCGCTGACAGTCGCGGTGCGGCAACGGTTCGATCCTCGCGTCTGTTGTGCAGCCTCCACTAATCTTCGCACATGTTGCCTGATGCCAATTCCTCGTTGCTGACACGGATTGTCGATGCGCTGCTGCGCTGGCGTGGGACGTTTCTGTTGCTGGCGTTCGTGGCAACGGTCGCTGCGTGGCCAATCTCGCGACGGCTCGCGTTTGAGCAGTCGATCGAGTCACTGTACGCGACAGACAATCCGCATCTGCGAGACTTTCTGGCCAGCCGCAGTACGTTTGGCGGTGATGAGTTTTTGATGGTCGCGTACTCCGAACCGGATTTATTTCAGCCGGAAAGTGCCGCACTGACGTCCGAAGCCAGCAACCGGATCACGGACTTCGCCAAGCAGCTCAGCGAGGTTCCCGGCGTCTCCGCGAAGAGCACTCAGCATCTCGCACAAGCCTTGAGGTTTCCGTATGGCCGCGAGCAAATTCGGGAGATGGTCGGCGGCATCTTGTTAGGAAGCGACGCCCGCACAACGGCGATTGTGCTTCGATTGATTGCCGAAAAAGACTCGCCGGTGCCTCGTGGCGAAACCATTGCAGCCGTGCGAAGGCTGGCCGACGAACACAATCCGCCGGCGATGGTGGTTGGCGAGCCGGCTCAAATTCACGACATGTTTCGGTACGTTGAAGACGATGGCCGCAAGCTGTTTCTGGTCTCTTTGGCAGTGCTGGCGTTCGTGCTCTTGTTGCTGCTGGAGGCCATTCAGTGGCAACTGGTGCCGCGTTTGGCGTTGATTGCGATCTTGAATTTGGTGAATTGGCTGCCGCTCATCGGCTTCGCGATCATGCTGGCGTTGCTGTGGCTGCGCTGGGTTATGCTGACGGTGTTGGTGGTCCTGGTGAGCATCGTCTGGACCGAGGCGCTGCTGGTGTTGAGCGGGCTGCGGCTGAGCATGGTCAGCTCGATGCTCAATTCGCTGATCACGATCATTGGTGTGGCGACGTCAATGCACGTCCTGTTGTTCTTTCGCGAGCAACATCGGATCTATCCGTCCGAGGAGGCTCTTGGCCATTCGATCTTGCAGTTGGCGAAGCCGGTCTGGTGGTCCGTGGCGACGACGGCGTTCGGCTTCGCGGTGCTCATGACCAGTCACATCAATCCGGTGGCCAGTTTCGGCCTGATGATGGCGTTGGGGACGTTGGTAGTCTTGGTCGCGATCACCGTGCTGTTGCCCGGATGTTTGCTTTTCGGCCGGTTGCCGGATGAGCCGCCGCCATCGGCCGCGGATCGGTACGTCGGCGGCATCCTGGCTCGGATCACGCTGTGGGTCGAGCATCATCCGAAGCGAGTCGCAACCGTCTCGCTGCTCGTAGTGCTTTATGCCGGGCTGGGGTTCCTGCGCCTGCGCGTCGAGACCGATTTCAGCAAGAACTTCCGAGCCAGCAGTCCCATCGTGCGGTCATTGAATTTTGTGGAGACCCGGCTCGGCGGAGCGGGAACTTGGGAAGTCAATTTCGCCGCACCGGAAGAACTCGACGCCGAGTACCTCGACCGCGTGGCCGCCTTTGCCGAGCGACTGCGGCGCGAGTTCGGCACGGCCGGCGATCAAAGCCAGCGCGCTGGCCGCCTCTCGAAAGTGACCGCGATTACTGATGGCTTGAATCTCATTCCCGAACGGCTGCCGACCACCAGCTTCCCGTTTCTCAAGACGGCAACGCTCAACGAGCGTCTCGAATTGCTCAACTTGTTTCAGTCGGAGTTTGTCAGCAGCCTCTACAACCCCGGCCAGCGCCGCATGCGGTTGGTGCTGCGCGCGTACGAGCGGCAGCCTTCGGAATCGAAGCTGCAGTTAATCGCCGATGTCGAGCGGCTGGCAAACGCAGAGTTCGCGAAACTTGATCCAGACGCGGCCGCTCCGAAAGCGACCGGCCTGTTCGTGCTGCTGACGTTCCTGATCGAAAGCCTGATGGACGACCAATGGACCAGCTTCACCGTCTCCACCATCGGCATCACCGGCATGATGTGGCTTGCGTTTCGCAGCCTGCCGTTCGGATTGATGTCGTTGGTCCCGAACTTGTTTCCGAACGTGCTGGTCATCGGCTTGATGGGCTGGATCGGCCTGCCGATCAACATCGCGACGGCGATGATCGCCTGCGTCTCGATGGGATTGACGGTGGATTCCAGCATCATCTACATCGACGGCTATCGTCGCGAACGTGCTCGCGGCTTGCGAGTCCACGAGGCTCTGCACGAAACCCACAAGCACGTTGGTCGAGCCTTGATCTACACCAACGCCGGCCTGATGGCAGGTTTCAGCGTTCTGGCCTTGTCGCACTTTATCCCGCTGGTCTACTTCGGGCTGCTGGTCAGCTTGGCGATGCTCGGCGGCCTGATCGGCAACCTCGTCTTTCTGCCGCTGCTGATCGGATGGTGGGACGGGTGGAAGAAGAAGTGAGCAAACTCAAGCGAGCTTGTCGTCAGGCTGGCAAATTTCATCCATACGGCATCAGGATCTCGTTCTCGTCGATGCCGGCGATGGCTGAGAAGCCGCCGGCGGCGATCGCTTCGCCAAGCTTTGTGACGGTCTTGAAGTACGAACTGCTTGGCCGTGCTCCGGTCAGTTTGCGGCGGAGGTCTTGACAGAGGACGTCGGCGGCGGCGTGGATCAACTCGTCGTTGCGTCGCGCGGCCCACAAGGCGGTCACGAGTATCACGACTTGGTCTTGGATGCGGGCGGAGAGTTCGGCCATCGAGCATTGCCGGTCGGCGAGGCCGAGTTTGAATTTTTGCATCAACCCATCGACCGCCATGCGTGACTTCTGCAACTGGCCGGCTGCCCATTCGGCGTGCTCGCGGAGTTTGTTCGGTCCGTCTGACGGGATCACCGGTTTGGACGCTGCACCGAGGAGTTGTTTCAGACGCCAACTCGCGTACGGCCACAAGGCTCCGCGAATCGCCCACAGCGTTCCCGGCGTCACTGCGTTCGGATTCTTGATGCCGGCGGCGGCCATCGCTTTTCCAATCGGCTCGTAGTACTTCGTGCCGTGCTCCTTAATGAGCGACTTGAGGAACGCCATGCCGAGCATTTCGCCTTCCCCCTCGTAGATGCAGGGGGCGAGGAACTCGTGAACGTTGTCGCCGAAGAGGTGGCCGTGCAGGAAGGCTCGGCCGCCGTGCGTTTTCATGAACAGTTCGATAGCGGCTTCTTTCTGACATTCGCTGCCGAAGATTTTGGCGATGATGCACTCCATCTCGCCGCGAAAGCCTGCGTCCAATTGCCAACTGCACCAATCGACCAGCGCGTCGCAAGCGACGATCATCGCCGCCATCCGACCGCAGCGGCGGCGGACCAGTTCTCGCGTTTCGATCGCCGCGGCGTACGTCTTGCGGAAGCGTGCCCACGGCAGCATGTTCGCCAGCATGGCTCGCATCGTGCCGGCGGCGTTCGCGCAGAGGGCGACTCGGCCGCGATTCAAACCGTGGTATGCAATCGTCAGACCGTCGCCGCGACCGGCGTCGAGCAGGTTGTCCTTCGGGACTTTGAAGTTCTTGAAGACGAGGCCGTTGTTGTAGGAGTGCTTGAGCGCGTACAGCCCGTACCGCTTGGTCTGGAATTCATCATTCTCTTGATCGGGCAGGTCGGCGATCAGCACGGCCGGCTTTTTGTCGATCAGGCAGACAAGGCCAATCGTCCGCCCGGCAATCGCGTTGGTGATGAACAGCTTCTCGCCATTGACGACGTAGTGATCCCCTTCGAGTTTTGCTTCTGTTTTCAGCGCGGTCAGATCGGAACCGGCGCAAGGCTCGGTGAGCGCGAACGCTGACAGACGTTGCCCGCTGGCGAGCTTCGGCAGGTGGTTCTCCTTCTGCGACGGTGAGCCAAACGCTCGAACCGGATCAACCGCGCCGATGCAGCCATGCACCGAGGCCAAGCCCGCGACGGTCGGATCGACGGTCGCCATCTGCCTGAGGAATCTCGCGAACGCCATGAACGGCGCAGCCGAACCGCCGAATTCGCGATCGACCAGCAGGCCCCAGTAGCCGACGTCGCCGAGTTCTCGCAGCACGCTGTCGGCGATCTTGCGCTGTTCGTTGAGCAGCGTCTTCTCGCGGACGTGGCGAAGGACGACTTCCAGCGAAGCGTCCATGACCTTCTGGCACTCCGGCGGAACCGTCGGTTCCGGTACCACGAACAGCTCGATCGGGAACTTGTCGTCCCAGACGGCGCGATGCACGGGGCTGCCAGCGGTTTGATATTTCTTGGCAAACATCGCCTCGACTTGCTCGTCGGCGCGATCGAGCGCACCCGTTCGTTTGGCTTCGTCATCACTCTTGCCGCTGAGCTTCAGTGCGGTCTCAACGAACGTGGCCTGTTCCGGTTCTTGCAGTTGCGAAGCCATGCGAGCCCCCTTTCAAACGGTGCGTCATCGCCGCGAACGAATTCGTGCGGCGGTGTGGGAGACAAGGTACCGCCACACCGAAATTGTGAGAATGCGACTTTGCAGACGCAGTCGCATCATCGGGCGCTTTCGCCGAAAGATGCGGCGGGCTATCGTGGTCCTTCGTCACGTGAATTGAATTTTGCAACGGTGAGCCACATGTACTTCCGCAGAGTTCTGTTGGGATTGGATCTTGAACTGCGTGATCTCTCGTCGGACGAGTTTGTGCCGAGGACGACTCGCCAGCTTGCCGAGCGGGGCATGAAGCTCGCGGCCGCTCAGCGCGGCGAGTTGCAACTGTGTGCCGTCATTGATGGGCTCGATCTGACGCGGATTCCGGCAACGCCTCTGCAGGTCAGTTCGTTCGGTGGAATCCTGTCGGACCGGTTGGAGTCGCTGGCGGACGAAGCTCGCGCGGCGGGAATTGAGTGCGAGACGAGCTTGCTCGGCGGTGTCGCCTGGCAGGAACTGGTGCAACAGGCGGACGAATGGTCGGCGAGTTTGATCGTGGTCGGAGCCGGCTCGCAACGGAATTCACTCGGTACGACAGCCTTGAGGGTTTTGCGTTCGGCGAAGTGTCCCGTGCTGGTGGAAAAGTCGGAGATCAGAGGTCAGACGTCGGAAGGCACCGATGACGAAAGCGAGCCTGCACATGTGCTCCTTGCCGACGATTTGAGTGACTCCGCTGCAGATCGCTTGATGACGTTTGTCGGCAGTGGATTGTGGCGCGACGCGAAATGCTGGCTGGCTCACGTCGTTGAACCGGATCGGTGGCTGGAGGCGTGGCACGGTGGAGTTTCCACAGATGCGCTCGTACAGCGACAAGCGACACGCACCGAGTCCGCACGCCTGAAGTTGCACGAACACCTCGCGCCGACCGATCACCGCACCATGAGTTGCGGCATTCTGACGCACGTCGCCGATGGCGATTTCGCAGCGACCTTGCGACACCTCGTCGACGAATGGCAAATCGACCTGCTCGTCTGCGGTCGCGGTCCACAAATGGAAGCCGTGTTGCCGCACATCCCCTGCTCGGTCCTTCAATTTCCCCAGCCATTAGCCCCATGATCTACCTCGACAATCACGCCACGACGCGCGTTGCTCCGGAAGTACTGGGGGCCATGCTGCCGTATTTCACTGAGGAATACGGCAACGCGGCGAGCGTGAGTCATGCATTTGGTGGGCGAGCGGCGAAGGCCGTCGAGCGCGCTCGCGAGCAGATTGGCCGGCTGCTGAATTGTCCGGCGGAGTGGATCGTCTTCACGAGCGGCGCGACGGAAGCAAACAATCTGGCGATCAAGGGGCTTCGTAAGCGGGCTTTCCTCGGCCGTCCCTCTGCGGGCGGGAGGGCCGAGGGGAGCCATCGTACGAGCTTCGTCACGAACGCCATCGAACATCCGTCGGTGCTGGATGTCGCGAAGCGGCTCAAACGTCAGGGGGTCGACGTCACGATCGTGCCCGTTGATCGCAACGCGCGAATTGATCCGCAACAAATCTCCGACGCAATCAATCCGGAAACGTCGCTCGTGTCCGTCATGCTCGCGAATAACGAAGTCGGCACGATCAATCCACTGCCCGAAATTGGTCGCATCTGTCGCGAGCGCGGAGTGCTGCTGCACTGCGACGCGGTGCAAGCGGTCGGAAAGATTCCGGTCGATCTTCAGCGATTGCCGGTCGATCTGCTGTCGCTGAGTGCTCACAAGTTCCATGGTCCGAAGGGAGTCGGTGCGCTAGTCGTGCGGCGCGATGGTCCACGTATCCCGCTGGAACCACTGTTCGACGGCGGCGGGCACGAGCAGCATCTACGCAGCGGCACACTGCCAGTCCCGCTGATCGTCGGCTTTGGAGCGGCGTGCGAGCTGGCCAGCGATACCGTACCGCGACAGAGCACCGTTTTGCGCGACCGGCTTTGGCAGCAGTTGCAGGCAGAACTCGAAGGGTTGTCGCTGAACGGCCCACCGTTGGCCGAGCGACTGCCGAACAACCTGAACTTCACCGTCGCTGACGTCGACGGCGAAGCGTTGATGAGCAGCCTCAAGGAAATCGCCGTGAGTTCCGGTTCTGCCTGTTCGACCGCCGAGCCGGAGCCAAGCCACGTCTTGCGGGCGATGGGTGTTTCCGAGTCGCTCAGCCGTGCGAGCCTGCGGTTCGGGCTAAGCCGGTACACGACCGAAGCGGAAATCGACGTTGCCGTCGCCGAAGTGGTGCGAGTCGTGCGAAAGCTGCGAGCGTGAAGTGCCCTTCGAAACTCGTGCTGACACGGTTTTCGGGCAGGGTTAAATTCCCGCCGACTGGAAATCGGATTCGTGATCTCTTCCGAATGGAGTCGCAGAGATGCGTCGTTGCCTGTTGTCTTGTGGTCTATTGGGAGCCGGTTTGTTGAGCCTGTCGGCGGGTATGCTGCGCGCCGAGGGGCCGACGCCGGAGTTTGTTTTCTCGAAGTTCGTACCTCGGCAGCGCGACGTTGAAGTTGAAACTCCCAAGCCGGCCGAGTATGCGAAATGCAAGGTCAAACCGGAGAAGCTCGGCAAGGGATCGGCGTGGCTGGTAACAGGACCAAATGGGCAAGTGCTGCGGCGGTTCGTGGACACAAATAACGACGATACCGTCGATCAATGGCGATACTACAACAACGGCATCGAGGTCTATCGCGAGATCGACAGCAACTTCAACGAGAAGCCAGACCAATTCCGCTGGCTCAATATGGGCGGCTCACGGTGGGGCATTGACTCGAACGAAGACAAAAACATCGACTCTTGGAAGGTGCTCTCGGCCGAGGAGGCCACGCGAGTTGCGGTCAACTCGCTACTGGCGAACGATGCGGACATGCTGCGACTGGTGCTGGTCACGGCCGAGGATTTGACGTTGCTCAAGATTGAAGGGTCCGTTCAAAAGCAGCTGCTGGCGAACGTCAGCAGTCCGGCAGCCAAGTTGCGCGACGTGCTGAGCAAAACGAAATCGCTGACTCCAAAGTCTCGCTGGATGCGCTTCGATGCGGCGTCCGCGATGCCCAGCATGATCCCGTCCGACGACGGAAAGGCGGCGGGCGAACTGATTCTGTACGAGAACGCGATGGCGATCATCGAGACTGAAGCCGCTCCGCCGGGCAACAGCTTGCTCGTGCAGATCGGCGAGATTGTGAAGATTGGCGACGTTTGGAAGCTGACGCAAATCCCGCAACCGATCGAAGGGAATCAAGTGCAACTCTCAGCGGGCGTGCTGATGCAGCCGCCGCAGTCCAACGCAGGTGAATCGCCGGTCGCAGCGAATTCCGGAGCGAACGCCGATCCACGCGTGGCCGCGCTGGTCAAACAACTGCAGGAACTGGATGGCAAGGCTCCGACGGCCGATGCATCGCCGACGGCGTTTGTGAAGTTCAACACCGATCGCGCGGCACTGCTCAAGCAGCTCATCGCCGCGACGGCGAAAGATCCCAAGGACCAAGAGAACTGGATTCGACAGCTCATCGATGGGTTGACCTCCGCCGTGCAAACTGGAGCCTACGAGGGAGGCTTGGATCAACTCAAACTGCTGGAGACGCAACTCAAGCCGCAACTCAAGGCGGGTTCGCCGCTGGTGTCGTACATCGGCTATCGGCGGATGCTCGCGGAGTATTCGGTCGCGGTGCAGACCGCCAAAACGAGTGCCGCTCAAGCGAAGGCTCAGGAAGAGTGGATCAAAGACCTGCAAGGATTCGTCGAGGCGCATCCCAAGGCCGAGGATGCTCCCGACGCGATGATTCAACTCGCAACGGGGCTGGAATTCGCCGGCAAATATGGTGAGGCACGCAAATGGTTCAAACAACTCGCCGAAGATCACTCGAAGACGACGGCTGGTCGGAAAGCGGCCGGCGCGATGACTCGACTGGACGTGAAGGGCAAGCCATTGCCGCTGACGTTCGCTGGATTGGACGGCGGCAAAGTCGACATCCGCAACTACCGCGACAAAGCGGTGCTGGTCATCTTCTGGGCCACGTGGTGCAAGCCTTGCTTTGAAGACCTGCCGAAGTTGAAAGCTCTGTATCAGCAGTATCGTACTCAGGGATTCGAGGTCATCGGCGTGAATCTCGACAACACCCCCAACGGCGTGAAGGGCTACATGCAGCAGAACGGTATGACGTGGCCTCAGATTCACGAGGCTGGCGGTCTCGAAAGCCCGCCGAGTCTCGCGTTTGGTGTGATCTCGCTGCCGACGATGTTCCTGGTCGACAAGAAAGGACTCGTTCACAGCCGTCCAGCGTCGATCGAGGACGTGAAAGCCGCGCTGCCTGAAGCGCTCGAACTCAAGAAGCCAGTCGCCGCCGCCAACGATTGACCGGGCTATTCAAGTGGCTCGGCTCGCCACGGGCTGGACGCCGAACCCACGTTTCTTGTCTTGTGCTTACCGCCCACTATGATGAATCTTGCCGTGTGGTCCTAAGGTGCGAAGGTTGGATATAAAACGTCCGCATTCCAACACTGCACCGATTCGGAGTGCGCCCAAGGACGAATCGTCGACCGGTTGCTTCTGGGATTGAAAACGAAACGTGTCCGACTTCGATGCCTATCACAAGTGGCTGGGGATTCCTCCCGACGACCAGCCGCCCCATTACTATCGATTGCTCGGACTTTCGCTGTTT